>CAZKBD010000025.1:0-20385 GCA_964550945.1 uncultured Methanosarcinales archaeon | reverse complement strand
TTGAGGCTATTGCAAAGGGAAAAACCAGCGAGGCAATCAAGAAACTGATTAATCTTTCTCCAAAGATTGCTACTGTGCTGAGAAATAAAAAAGAGATTCAGATTCCTGTTGATGATGTTGTTATTAATGATATTGTAATTGTCAGGCCTGGCGAGAAAATACCTGTTGATGGTGTTGTCATAGAAGGAAACTCTTCTGTTGATGAATCAATGATCACTGGAGAAAGCATGCCTGTTGAGAAAAAGAAAGGAGATAATGTCATTGGAGGCACTATTAATAAAGAAGGGGCTTTTAGGTTCATTACAAAAAAAGTTGGTGCTAACACAACCTTATCGCATATCATCAAGCTCATAGAAGATGCACAAGGTAGAAAGGCGCCAATCCAAAGATTTGCTGATATGGTCTCTGCCTATTTTGTCCCTATTGTGATCCTAATTGCAGCAATCTCTTTTTCTATCTGGTTTTTTATAGTCGGCAAAGATTTTTCATTTTCATTGATCACTGCAGTTTCAGTGTTGGTCATAGCATGCCCATGCGCTCTTGGCTTGGCAACGCCAACAGCAATAATGGTCGGAACAGGAAAAGGGGCGCAGAAAGGGATATTAATTAAGGGAGGGGATGCTCTGGAAACTGCCCATAAGCTAAATTCAATTGTTTTTGACAAGACTGGAACCTTAACGCAAGGAAAACCCGCTGTTACTGATATTGTTATTCTTGATAAGAAATATAGCGAATCGTCATTAATCAAGCTTTCTGCAAGCTTAGAGCAATACAGCGAACATCCATTGGCTCAAGCAGTGGTTAATAGCGCAAAAGAGAAAAAACTTAATCTTGAGAACATAAAAAGCTTTAAAGCGATTCCGGGCCATGGTGTTGAAGGGATTTATAAGAATAAAAAGCTTATTGTAGGAAAGCCAGAGTATATCAAAAGGATAGTGAGCCTAAAAAAATATGAAGCCAAAATAACTGATCTTGAAAAAGATGGAAAAACCGTTGTTGTTGCCGTTTTTGATAAAAATATTGTTGGATTGATAGGAATTGCAGACACTATTCGAGAGGACTCCATAAAGGCAGTAGAGGGCCTAAAAATGTTGGGTATCAATGTGTATATGATAACAGGCGATAATAAAAGAACAGCAAACGCGATTGCAAAACAGCTTGGCATCACTAATGTTATGGCAGAGGTATTGCCTCAGGATAAGGCAGGCAAGGTTGCTGAATTGCAGCAAAATGGAAGAAATAAGGTTGCAATGGTAGGCGATGGCATTAATGATGCTCCTGCGCTTGCTCAGGCAGACATAGGTATAGCAATTGGATCTGGCACAGATGTTGCAATGGAAACAGGAAATATTGTTTTGATGAATAATAATACTTATGATGTAGTAAGGGCAATAAGCTTAAGTAAGCTTACAATCAAAAAAATAAAGCAGAACATGTTTTGGGCATTGTTCTATAACATTTTAGGCATACCTATAGCTGCAGGGTTGTTGTATCCATTTACAGGATGGCTGCTCAACCCAGTGATTGCAGGAGCAGCAATGGCATTAAGCTCTGTTAGTGTTGTTACCAATACTTTATTGATGAAGAGATATAATATCTAAAAAGATGATGGATATGGAAAAAATTAGAAAGTTATCAATGTTGGGATTGATGTTATTTTTAATCTCGTCAGCTTTTGCCAATGCACAGCAATACAACTGCCCGATGGGCGGGGTCTTATTTGGGGGTTATGGTGCAGGCATGATGGCTGTTGGATGGATTTTTAATTTGTTAATAATTGCCCTGATTGTTTCGGCAATTTACTGGTTCGTCAAAAACCACCCACCATAGATGGTGCATAAATGACCTAGTCATTTACTGCACTAGGAAATGTTAGTTTCCGTTGGTGGTGGCGTGATTGTAGCATAGCTAACCTTAGCTAGGTGGTTTTTGAGCGTGCTCAGAAATATACTCAAACACAAAAGATTATTGGACTTTGTCCATCAGTCAAATAGAGTGACGGTATATTTCTGACACATAAAGAATGCTAATAAGAACAGATAAGGCCAGAATAGAAATTTTTAAATAGGATGATGACTAAACACAATAAATAAATGGAGGCGGTTAAGAATGCACGAAGAACACAAAAAGAAAGACGTAATAAATATATCTATCAGCAAACTTATGGTATGGAGGATAATATCTGGTGTATTAGCTAGTTTATTGATCATCTCGGTATTTACTGGAGGTTTTGGAACTGGCAGCTCAAAAAATCAGCCTTCGCAGATTGCTCAGGGCCAACAGCAAGTTCAGCCTCAAAATCTGCCATCAGCTAATCAACCTGCTGCTCAGGTATTAGATATGAAAGATTTAACTGATGACGATGCAGTTAAAGGAGACTCCAAAGCGCCTGTAACAATAGTGGAGTGGAGCGATTTCCAATGCCCCTTCTGTGTAAGGTTTTACCAACAAACTTTGGGGCAGATTGAAGATGCGTATATTAAAACCGGCAAGGTAAAATTTATTTATAGAGACTATCCTTTAGGATTTCATGAAAACGCCCAAAAAGCTGCTGAATCTGCAGAATGCGCAGGAGAGCAGGGAAAATTCTGGGAGATGCATGACAAATTATTTGAAGACGGCGTTAGCGGAGGAGTTGACTCTTTCAAGCAGTTTGCAGCTGATTTAGGATTGGATGCTACAAAATTCAATGATTGCTTGGATAATGGAGCAATGGCATCAGAGGTCAAAAAAGATTTGGATGATGGCACAAAGGCAGGAATCAGAGGCACGCCAGGGTTTGTTATAAATGGAAAGCTCGTTTCAGGAGCGCAACCGTTTGAATCCTTTAAGGCTGTAATTGAAGAAGAATTGAAAAGGTAATCTTAAGTTTAAAATTCCAAGTATTTTTTTGGACAAGAAGCCGCATAAAGCCTGCATTTTATGTGGTCTCTTCAATTTACAATAGCTGTTGAGCCTTTTTTGTTACTGATTGGATTTAGCTGCATTGAGCAAAATTTATATAACAAATATGAACTCCCATCAAGAATGAAAAAACTATTCATAATTCCATTTCTTTTAATAGTTTTAAGTAGTTTAGTTTATGCTAATAATGTTACTATCTATTATTTCTATGGTGACGGATGCCCTCATTGCACTCAGGCAAAGCCATTCCTTAAAGAACTTGAAAACAAATATCCTGAGCTTACTGTTGAAGCGTATGAAACATGGCATAATGAGTCCAATTCTAAGCTTTTTGTAGCAATGAGCGCGGCCTGTGGAACAAAAGTAGTTGGTGTTCCTACTGTATTTATCGGCCATAAGCCCATCATTGGGTTTGATAGCCAAGAAGGAAAAGGAAAAGAGATTGAAGAAGCTGTTGTTGAGTATATTAACAAAGGCGGCGTAGACTTAATGGAGCAGATAGGGGAAAATATAACAAGCTGTCCAGCAAAGCAGGAAGAAGAAAGGGTTGTAAATCTACCATTATTTGGCCAAATTGATACTTCTAAAATCTCTCTGCCATTATTCACCATAATACTTGGATTGGCAGATGGTTTTAATCCTTGCGCAATGTGGGTGTTAATGTTCTTACTGGCTTTGTTAGTTTACACAAGATCAAGAAAAAGGATGTTTATCATAGGTGGAACATTTATTTTAGTTTCAGGAATTGTTTATTTTTTGTTTATAGCAGCATGGCTGAATTTTTTTTTGATGGTAGGATTTCTTCCTTATCTAAGGGCTGTTGTTGGATTGTCTGCAGTTGTTATGGGCTTGATTAATGTTAAGGAGCTATTCTTTTTTAAGAAAGGCGCTTCTTTGACAATCCCTGAAGCTGCAAAGCCTAAATTATTTGAGCGAATGAGGAAGATTGTTCAAGAAGATGTACTGCTTATCTCATTAGTTGGCGTTACTGTGTTAGCATTCACTGTTAACTTCATTGAATTGTTATGCACAGCCGGATTTCCAATGATATTCACTAAGGTCTTAATTTTAAATAACCTATCCAATTTATCTTATTATGCTTACTTACTCCTGTATGTTGCAATGTATATGCTTGATGATATGATTATATTTACTATAGCTGTAGTAACCTTAAGCTCAAAAAAATTAACAGAAAAGCAAGGAAAATGGATGAAGTTTATCGCTGGCTTTATGATGCTGGCCTTGGGCTTATTGATTATATTCAAGCCGGATCTGCTAATGTTTGGGTGATTAAAATAACAATATCTAATTCATCTCAGATATGCCAGAAATCGCAACTATTTATTATCGATAGCTGCAGTTTCTGAGCGTGCTGAAAAACTGGGCAAAATGATATCAAGCTTTATTATAACATTCAGGGAAACTTTGGAAGCTGCTTTGATAGTAGGCATAATATTAGCATACCTCATTAAAACAAAAAGAGAGGAGCATAATAATGTAGTTTACTTGGGAGTTGGTTCTGCGATTATAGCAAGCATAATAGGGGCATTTCTTTTTAATGCCTTGGCAGGCGGTTTTGAAGGCAAAGCTGAGCAGATATTCGAAGGGATATCTATGATTGTTGGAGCATTTTTAATCACATTTATGGTATTATGGATGATGAAACAGAAGCATATTATGTCAGAGCTTCAAAAAAAAGTGGATACTGGGATTAAAAACCGACAAAAAATCGGATTGTTTATGTTGGTTTTTGTATCTGTGCTAAGAGAAGGCATTGAAACAGTTATTTTTTTGGGAGCAGCTTCGTTTGTTTCAGAAACGAGCAATAACCTTACAGGCGCTTTGCTGGGAGTGGTATTAGCAATCCTCATAGGATACCTGATATTTGTGATTGGAAAGAGGATAAATGTAAAGAGTTTCTTCAATGTAACCTCTGTAGTGTTGGTATTATTTGCAGCTGGATTAGTAGCTAATGGGATTCACGAGTTTGAAGAAGCTGAGATTTTACCTGGCTACATCGAGCATGTTTGGGATTCAAACCCAGACCTAAATGAAGATGGAAGCTTTCCGCTTTTGCATCAGAAGGGCGTGGTAGGCAGCATTCTGAAAGATTTAGTCGGGTATAATGCAAGCCCTTCTTTAACTCAACTGATAGGTTATGCTGTTTATATAGTGGTTGTACTGATATTATGGATAAATATAGAAAAAATCCATAAGGTGATATAGGGGTGGTAAAATGAGCGAGCATAGTATACCTGAACTAGCAAAAAATGTATTTTTAGTTGGAGTTAAAGACTGGAACACGAGGCTATTTGATTCATTGATTCCGTTACCTCATGGAACAAGCTATAACTCCTATTTAATCAGAGGAAATGAGAAAAATGCCCTGATTGATACAGTAAGGCCTGGATTTGAAAAAGAATTAGTTGACAAGATCTCAAAATTAATTGATTTAAGCAAGCTGGATTATGTTGTGATGAATCATGCAGAGCCAGACCATGCTGGAGCACTTCCAGTTATCATGCAGCTCACAAAAGCAAAATTAGTAACAACGCAGAAAGGAGCAGAAGCTGCAAAATTGTATTACAACATTCCCCATGAAAGAATACAAACAATCAAGGAAGGAGATTCGATAAATCTTGGCGGAAAAACCTTAAAATTCATTGATGCCCCCTTCCTTCATTGGCCTGAAACAATGTTCACCTATCTTTTAGAGGATAGTATATTGTTTCCGTGCGATTTCTTTGGAAGCCACACATCATTTGGCATTTATGACAGCGAAGCAGAAGATTTAATCATCAATTCAAAAAGGTATTTTGGAGAGATTATGATGCCATTTAAGGCTATGGGAAAGAAAGCAATTGATAAGCTGCAAAACTTGGATATAAAAATGATTGCGCCAAGCCATGGCCCAATACACAAAACACCTAAAAATATCATTGACGCTTACAAAAAATGGACTGCAGGAGAAACAAAAGAAAAAGCGATTATTGTTTATGCTACGATGTGGAAATCAACAGAAAAGATGGTAGATGCGATTATGCAGCCATTGATGGAAGAAGGAATTGAGATAGTGAGGTATAATCTAGCTAACGCAGATATCGGTGATATTGCTAAAGATTTGGTTGATTCAAGGGCAATTATTCTTGGAGCTCCGACTGTTCTTGGCTCATTGCATCCTTTAGCAGTATATGCTTTCCATCTAGTAAAAATCCTGAATCCTCCATTAAAATACGGCGTCATCTTAAACTCATACGGATGGGGCAGCGCAGCTGTAAAGAATATTATTGATGCATTGCCAAAGCATATTGAGCCAGTCGGCGCTATTGAAATTAATGGAACGCCAAAAGAAGAAGATATTAAGAATGTGATTGAATTAGGAAAAAAGCTTGCAAAGAAAATAAAAACCGGCTAAAAGGATTGGCTTGGAAGAAAACAAAATTGAGAATATTGATTTAGGCAAACTTAGCCAAAAGATATAACTGGGGTGAAAAATGGCAAAACAAAACGGGATATACAAATGCGAAATGTGCAGTAATGTGGTTTCGGTAATTGAGGCAGGTGAAGGTGAACTGATTTGTTGCGGTCAACCAATGAAACTGCTTGAAGAGAAAACTGCAAAAGAGGAAGGGAAAGAAAAACATGTTCCTGTAATAGAAACTATCAAAGGAGGAGTAAGGGTTAAGGTTGGCGCTATTCCACATCCAATGGAAGAGAAGCATTATATTGAGCTTATTCAGCTAGTGAATGATGATGATGTCGTGATTGGCAAGAGGCTTAAGCCTGGTGAAGAGCCAGTAGCTGAGTTTTGCTGCCTTGCAAATGTCAAGGGATTAAAAGCCAGGGAGCTATGCAACATACATGGGCTGTGGAAAAATTAACTTTTCTTTTTCGTTTATATGAACCAGTTAATTGAGAAAATAAAAAAATTAAAAAGATTGCCTATTTCTAAAACTGTAGACCAAAGGCTGAAGGAGTTTAAAGAGCTTGGTAAAAAAGGAAACGACGACTGGTTTTGTGAGCTAGGTTTTTGCATTCTAACAGCAAATTCAAGAGCGAGCACTGCGCTAGCAATTCAAGATGAGCTGGGCATTGATGGGTTCTTGCGCAAATCAAAAGAGGGTATCTGCGATTGCATAAAAAAGAACAAGCATCGCTTTCATAACAACAAAGCCAGATACATTGTCGAAGCAAGAAGGTTTAGAAATATCAAAGATATCTTAAAGAAAGAAAAAAACCAAAGAGAATGGTTAGTCAAAAACATTAAAGGCCTTGGCTGGAAAGAGAGCAGCCATTTCTTAAGAAATGTTGGATGCATAGATTATGCTATTCTTGACAGGCATATCATTAGATTAATGCACGAGCAAGGCTATATCAACCAAATGCCTAAAAGCTTATCAAAAGATAGTTATTTAGTCATTGAAATCAAATTCAAAGAGATTGCAAAAGAATTGAACATGAGTTGCGCTGAACTTGACTTGTATATGTGGTATATCAAGACAGGAAAAGTATTGAAGTAGATTCATATCAGATTTAATAAATCATCTACCAACCTAAAATCATCTAAAATAAATAAATGCACACCCGGCGCTCCATACTCTTTTAGCTTTTTTATCATTTCAGCCGTGTATTTTAGCCCATTTTTTCTTGATTCTTGGGGCGATTTGGCAGATGTTAGGATATTCTTTAGTTTAGCGTTAACTTTCAACCCAAAAAAGTTTTCAACTGATTCTGCCTGGTTTATTGAAACTAAAGGCCTTATTCCTGGGATTACTGGCAGTTTTATTCCTGCTTTTCTAAGGCTTTCAACATAGCCCTTATACTCTTCAAATGAGAATATCATTTGCGTGATAATAATTTCTGCGCCTGCGCTAACTTTAAGGTTCATATGCTCTACTTCTTTTTCTATCTGGTCCTCTGGATGGCCGGCTACCAAGATGCAGAAGTCTGTTTTTATTCCTTCCCTATGGTCCCCTTTATCAATATTTTTTCTTTGGATATACCTTCCTTTGTTGAGGTTGTTTATTTGTTCAACTAGTTGGTATGCATATTTATAATCTCCATCCCAGTCTTCATCTTTTGATCCTGCTGGCGGATCGCCTCTTAAAGCCAATATGTTGTTAACATTAAAATAATATAAGTCCAGTATATCGTTTTCTATCTCTGCTTTTGTCCTTTCCCTGCATACAAAATGAGAGACAGGCAGGATACCAAATTTTTCATATGCCAGATAGGATATTGGCAATGTTCCTCCTCTTAAGCTTCCTCCTGCGCCTTTTGTTATGCTTATGAAGTCTATTTTATTCCTGAGATTTTCTATATTTGACAATATTTCTTTTGTGCCTGTTCCGTTTCTTGGCGGAACTATCTCTACTGAGATTGTAAATTTCTTGTTTTTCAGTAGTTCAGTTATTTTTGGCATAATATCTCCTCAACCTTCTTTACCGCTCCCAAAGCGTCTTTTGCATAATCTGCATGGATCACATCCGCATAATCTTCTGTGATGACTGCACCACCAACTAATACAGGGATATTTAAATTTCTTTTCTTTATTTCCTTTATGATTTCTTCCATTTCTGGCGCAGTTGTTGTCATCAAAGCGCTTAAGCCAATAAGGTCAGCTTTGTGTTTTATCGCTTCCTCAATGATTTTTTCTTTTTTTACGTCTTTTCCCAGGTCTATTATCTTATAATTATAGCTTTCCAATAATGCAACCACAATATTTTTCCCAATATCATGGATGTCATTTTCAACAGTCGCAAACAATAATGTTCCTTTTGGTTTCTTTCCTGCGCTTTTCAGCTCTTTTTTTAGTCTTTTAAATGCGATACTCATTGATTTTGCGCTGCTTAATACCTGGGGAAGATAAAATTCTTTTTTCTTGAATTTAATGCCTACTTCTTCCAGTGCTTTAATCAGGATATCGTTTATTTTCAATGCTTCTAGTTGTTTTAAGGATTTGTCGACTATCTCTAGGACATTCTCTTCATCTCCATAAAGGATTGTATCATATAGCTGTTTTTCTATTGGAAGCTTGTTATAATCTATTTCTGGCTTTTTCTCTTTTAAAAAGCCAAGCTCATTTTCATCCAAAATTACATTATCCAATGGATTTAAGATTGCCAGATTTAAGCCTGCTTTTGATGCTTTGTTTAAGAAAACAGAGTTTATTTTTGATCTATTAGGCATTCCATGGGATATATTGCTTACGCCCAATATGGTTTTATAGCCCAGTTTTTTTATTTCCCTGACTGAGTCCAGGATTATCTGCTCATTCTCTGGATTTGTGGCTATTGTAGTTGTAACACAATCTATGATTATATCTTCTTTGTTTATTCCAATTTTTTCTGCTTCTGCAATTATCTTTTTTGCTGCATCTATCCTTTCTTGTTTTGTTTTTGGCACCTTTTTATCTAATGTTAATGCGATTATTGCTGCTCCGTATTTTTTTGCTAATGGAAGGATAATTGTTAAACTTTTTTCAGAGCCATTGACTGAATTTATCAATGGCTTGCCATCGCTTTGCTTTAAAGCTTCTTCTAAAGCTCTTGGGTCTGAGGTATCAATAACTAAGGGAACATCAACTATAGTTTGGACTATGGCCACTGCTTTTTTCAGTGTTTTGGATTCGTCAATGCCCGGGACTCCAACATTGATATCTAATAAAGAAGCTCCTTCTTTTGCCTGGCTTAAGGCTTCATTTCTTATTGTTGTGGTTTTACCTTGTTTCAGTTCTTCCTGGAATAATGGTTTTGAAGTGGGATTAATTCTTTCGCCAACAATTAGCGTTTTATCTTTAATCTCTAATGTCCTTGTTCTGGAACAAAGTTTTGTAGCTAGTTTATTATTCCTAGTTATTGGTGTTAGGTTTTTAATTTCATTTACAACCGCTTTTAAATGCGCTGGTGTTGTTCCGCAGCATCCTCCCAAAAGATTAACTCCCAACTTAGCAATCTCCTTTAATTGCCTTGCAAACTCTTCTGGGGTTTTTGTGTAAACTGTTTTGCCATCTATTATTTTTGGCAATCCGGCATTTGGCTGGATTATTATTGGCTTATTCGTGATTTTTGTGATTATTTTTGCCACTTCCAAAAGCCCCTCAGGCCCTTCTGAGCAGTTTGCTCCAATAACATCAGCCCCTAATGCATCCACAATTGCAGTAAATGTCTCAACATCGGTTCCTGTAGCTGTCCTATGCTCATCTTCAAATGTCATTTGAGCAATAATTGGGAGGTTTGAGTTTTCTTTTGCTGCTATGATTGCTGCTTTTAATGTTTTAATATCTGACACTGTTTCTATGATTAAAATATCTGATTTATTTAAAGCTAAAATTTGCTCTTTATAGAGCCCATAAGCCTCTTCAAATGTCAATGAATCCAAAGGCTCAACATATTTCCCTAATGGCCCGATATCACCAGCAATAAGGCAGTTTGGAGCAGCTTCTCTTGCTAGTTTTACAGCTGCTTCATTTATTTCCTTAACCTTGTTTTTTAGCCCATACTGCTCCAGCTTCAGTCTATTAGCTCCGAATGTATTTGTTATTATTATATCGCAGCCAGCATCAGCATAACTTTTATGCACTGATTTTACAATTTCAGGATTCTTTATGTTAAGCTCTTCACCACATCCTTTTGTAAATCCCATTTCCATTAATTGAGTCCCCATAGCCCCATCTAGAATAATGATTTTATTTTTCAGTAAATTCAACAGTTTTTCTCTTTCCATAGCGGGTTATTAATTAGCTTAGTTTAAATACATTCTTGTTGACTGTATTCCTATTGGAATAATTAGTTATAGGTATTATTATTAAAGTAATTTATTATCATAGAATCAAAGGAATTTATATAGTTTTTTGGGCTATTTCTGGATAAAACACCAATTTTGTCCATATTTTTCAATAAATCTTGGACATTGTCCAATAATTAGTGCATTTTGGTGGACATTATAATCTAGGCGGGTTAGCTTGATAGTCGTTAGCCAAAATATTACTTAATGGAAATGTCGATTATTAAAAAGGTTTATAATCCCTAATTTATATGTTTCCATCTGTGTCATACTTCCCTCACCCGCTTCGTAGGTGGTCGGTGCACCTTTAGAATGTTTTATAAATTATAATTGTTATCTAAAAAAATATGAATTTAGGAAAAACACTTTATGTAACTGATAGAAAACAATGGCGTTCATGGCTCACCAAAAATTATAATAAAGAAAAAGAAATCTGGCTGGTTTATTATAGAAAATCATCTGGTAAACCAAGAATACCGTATAACGATTCAGTTGAAGAAGCGCTCTGTTATGGTTGGATAGACAGCACCGTCAAGAAGATAGATGAGGAAAAATTTGCTCAAAGATTCACTCCAAGAAAGCCGACAAGTGTGCTGTCGGAAATGAACAAAGAACGCATTCACAGACTCATTAAAGAAAAAAAGATGACCTCTACTGGGCTTAAAGCTATTTCGCATGTCTTTGATAAAGATAGAAAAGATAAATTTTTCATCGCCTTAGATATACTCAAGGCATTAAAGGCTGATAGGCAAACATGGAAAAATTTTCAAAAATTTTCAGAAGGATATAAAAAAGTTCGTATAGGCTACCTTGAAAGTCAAAGGCACCATAATGATGAGATGTTTCAAAAAAGTCTGCAACATTTTGTAAAGATGACTGCAAAAAACAAAAAGTTTGGGATGGTGCAGTGATAAACTACACGAATTGCCAATATTATCTTCCACTAAATTAAATGTAAGAACTATTTTAAATATTTCTGCCCCTTTCTTCTTGTTCTTGAGAATAAATTATTGATAGAACTCACTTACCCCATAATCAAACCGAAAAGCTTAAATATATGATTAACTAAAGTTATACAAATAGCTAACTTTGGTTGATTATAAAATGGCAGCTAAAAATATCCCTCTGGCATTAAGGATAAAGAGAGAGTCTTATAGAAAGATCTCTGCAGCACAGGATTGGGTTGTAAAGGAAATCTATAACCAATTCAATAGTGCTGTGCTCCATGGGGGAACTGCGATATGGAGATGTTATTCTGGAAAAAGGTTTTCTGAAGATGTTGATTTTTACATTCCAAAAGATGAAGCTAAAATAAATCAAATTTTTAAAAATTTAGAAAAAAGAGGGTTTAACACATTAAAAAAGAAGGTGTCTGAGAATAGTGTTTACTCTGAATTTGAGGTTGACAGGATAAATGTAAGATTTGAAGCTACATTCCAAAAAGTTAAAGGGCATCTGGTTGATTACGAGAATTTAGATGGAACATTTACAAGTATTTATTCTCTGACACCTGAGGAATTTATTAAAGAGAAGATTAATGCATATCTAAAAAGGCTGAAAATAAGGGATTTATATGATATCTATTTCTTAATTAAATTGGTAACAAATCTTAATGATATAAGCAGCGAATTGAAACTGCTGATTAATAATTATAAAAGCCCTATTGATGAGCAAGACCTTAAAACAATAATCTTAGATGGAATCGTGCCTTCATCAAAGGACATGATAGAATATTTAACATGGCAAAACAAAAGTATTTGACAAAGATTGAGGAACTTTTTGAGAAAAGCCCTGTTGTCTCTTTTTCAGATATAGATAGGATTGTCAGACACAAAAAAGATACCGACTATGCCAAGCAGATAGTTAATAAGTTAATATTCAGAGGAAAAATTAAAAGGTTAACAAAAGGATGCTACACAAAGTTTGATGAAGCTGGATTAAGTGTACTTTGCTTTAAGCCAGCGTATTTAGGGTTACAGTCTGCATTAAGCTTTCATAAATTGTGGGAGCAGGAGACTATTCCCGTGATTATAACCTCAAAGTTCATTAGGCCGTCTATTAGAAAAAGCATTGGCATGAATATTCTTATAAGAAGAGCCAAAAAAGAGTATATGTTTGGATATGAATATTTTGATGACTCAGGATTTTACCTTCCTTATTCAGACATTGAAAAAACATTTATTGATTTTGTGGTGTTTAGGAATAGGCTTTCACCTGAAATTATCAGAGAATTTAAGAAAAAGATAAATATTAAAAAAATAAATGAGTATCTTAAAAAGTATCCAGAAAGGATTAGAACAAAAGTAAGGAGAGCTTTAACTTAAGTATCATTTCTTCTCAATATTATTAATCTCCTTGATCATCTTGTCAATGTCTTTCTTCTCCAATCCATGAGCCAAAGAGCCTTGCTCTATTGTTTCAAATGGAGCTATATGGCAGCCAATGCAATGCAATCCATATTTCATCATTATTTCAGCTGATTTTGGGGACTTTTCTAACGCTTCCTGGAATGTCATGTCTTTTGTAATTTCTTCTTTTGCCATCAAATCACCTTAGTTTTTTTATCTTGATACAGCTTACTGGACAAGCATCTGCTGCATCTTGATTGCAGCCAATGTCATCAACCTCTGCTTGTTTTACTTTTGCTTTGTCCTGAAGCTCAAAATTGTCGCATGCCCCTACACATGCGCCACAGCTAATGCATGCGTCTTCATCTATCTCTATTTTGTATTTTGCCATTATCCCACCTCAGTCTAGGATATTTATTTTAGTATCTGGTTTTTGCATTTTTATAAATTCTATGCCTGTTTCTTTCAGCAATTGTTTAGCAGCCTCATCTGGATAATCGCCAGATGTTACAAAACGTTTTATTCTAGCATTTGCCAGCATTTTTGCGCATAGGATGCAAGGAGAATGAGTGCAGTAGATTGTGGCTTCTTTGATAACCACCCCATGCAATCCAGCTTGGATTATCGCATTCTGCTCTGCATGGATTGCTCTGCAAATTTCATGTCTTTCTCCGCTAGGGATATTATTTTTTTCCCGCAGACATCCAAGCTCAAGGCAATCTTTTTGGCCTGATGCCGCCCCATTGTAGCCAGTTGTTAATATCCTTTTGTCTTTTACAATAACGGCGCCAACATGATGCCTTACGCAAGTAGAGCGCTCTGCAACTAAATAAGCTATCTTCATGAAATATTCGTCCCAAGCTGGCCTTTTCATTTTTAGTGGTTGTTAATAATTCATTTTTATTATTTACTGAAAATCAAATTGTTTACTGAAAATCACAATTGCGCAACTTTAATGATTTATCCCAACAAATTTTTGTATGCTTCTGTCAAATGTCTTTTCGACATTATTTGGAAAGAAGCATGCCGGAAGTTCCCTGCTTCTTAAATGATACTGGATGCATTCACAGCATTGCCCTTTTCTTGAGCATGGCTCATAAGTGCAGTTGCAGTGTTTTAGGTTTTGTTTTTGTTTGCACTCCATTAAAACCCCCATTACTAAGAGAAGATTCCTTTATTTTTAAAGGTTTTTATCTTACTTCCACCTTAGAGATATATTTGCTCAATATTACCTTAAACTCTTCCATATCTTCCTTAGAAAAAGGAGTTATTTTCTCAAAACTCTTGTCCAAACATATCTTATTGCTAAACTGCTGCAAAAAGAACCTTTTTGCTCCTTTTAGCCATTTGCCTATTTTTTCAAAATCCTCTTGTGAATGCAATGCAGGAACAACAGTCATTCTAAACTCCCAATCAATTCCAGAATTTTTGATGATTTCAACAGACTTTTTTATTTTTTCAATATCCACTTTAACACCAGCTGATTCATCATATTTTTCTAACGAACTCTTTATGTCCATTGCGACATAATCAGCTAATTTTACCAATTCTTTAAGCATATCCGGATTGTTTCCATTTGTATCTAACTTTAATTTATACCCTAAATCTTTGATTTGTTTAATAAATTCAGGCAGCTCTTTGTAAAGTGTTGGCTCGCCTCCTGTAATGCAGGCTCCATCAAGCCATTTCTTTCTTTTTTTTAAGAATTCAAAGAAATCTTCCTTTTTTATAGTATCCAATTTTTCAGGATTCAAAACCAGATCAGGATTCTGGCAAAAAGGGCATCTAAAATCACATCCAGCCAGAAAAACAACGCAGCTTGTGTAAGGAGAATAGTCTATCAAAGATGTTTTCTGTAAGCCTTTTATTTCTAGTTTCATCTACTGTAAAATGTCCTTTAGTTGTTCAACACTATGGGCTATCGAGGCCACATTTTCCTCTTTATCCAAGAATAAAATTGTCGGGACAGGCAAGCTTCCATCCTCATTTCTCTTTAGTTTTCCTTTTAAATTTTTGTAATAAGACCTAAACTCTTCTAACCCTTCCCTTGAGGCTAAATCGTGTATAATCCCTTCCATATCCATATCTCCAAGATATTTCTTTGCATCAGCGCACTTATCGCAGCCAGGCATCGTAAATATTCTGTATGAATGAACAGCCATATCAGAAAAGCTCCTTGGTTCTTCTTCATGCTGAACGCTTCCATTTATTGAAGCAACAGCTTTTATCCTGAATTTTGAAGCTAAGCTTTTATTTTCGCTGTACTCCAGCCTGTCCTTGAACTCTTCTCTTTTTCCGTTATTCCATTGCCTTATTGGCCTGAAATAACCTACAATTCTAGAGTAAACCTCTGTTACAGAGCCGCATTCAGGGCATTCAAAATGTTCGCCTTGGATATAGCCATGTGTTTTGCAGATGCTGAATGTTGGCGTTATCGAAAAATACGGCAATCTTGTGTTTTCTGCAATTTTTTTAACAAGCATTTTGCAGGATTCGCCGCTTGACATCCTTTCTCCTAAGAATGTATGGAATATCGTTCCTCCTGTGTACAATGGCTGTATAGCATCTTGGTGCTCAATAGCTTCTATAGCATCATCTGTCTTATCAACAGGTAATTGTGTTGAATTAGTCAGATAAGGCTCGTCATGGCCTGCAGTGATTATGTCGTTATACATTTTTTTATCCAATCTTGCTAACCTGTATGCAGCAGATTCTGCTGGTGTTGCTTCCAGATTATACAAACTGCCTGTTTCTTCCTGGAATTTCTTTAGTTTTTCTCTCATAAAATTTAGTGTTTCAACTGTAAACTCTTTGCCTTCTTCTGTGCTTATGTCTTTTCCAAGGAAATTTAGGCAGCATTCATTCATCCCGCATAGCCCAATTGTTGAGAAATGGTTATTGAAAGTCCCTAAATACACCTTAGTATAAGGCATTAACCCATTTTCAAGGTTTTTTTCGACAATCTTTCTTTTGATTTCTAATGAGTTCTTTGACAGAGTCATATAATAGCTTAATAATTCAAAAAACTTCTCTTTGTTGCCCTTTGCCTCATAGCCCAGCCTGTTCAGATTTATAGTAACTACACCAATTGACCCAGTATTATCACCTGGCCCCCACATATTGCCTGGCCGGTTTATTAGTTCGAGTTGGTTTAAGTTAAGGCGGCAACACATTGCGCGAATGCTTCTTGGATCAAGATTAGAGCCAATATAGTTCTGGAAATAGGGAGTTCCATACTTTGCAGTAACCTCAAATAATAGGTTTGCGTTCTCGCTTCCCCAGTCAAAACTCTTTGTAAGGTTATATGTGGGGATAGGGAATGTGAATATTCTGCCATTAGCATCGCCTTCTTTCATAACTTCCAAGAAGGCCTTGTTGATCATATCTAATTCTTTTTGGCAATCTCCGTAGGTAAAATTTTGAGCCTTGCCTCCTGCAATCGCTGGCTTGTCTTTTAAATCAGAAGGAACAACCCAGTCAAATGTCAGATTCGAAAAAGGATATTGTGATCCCCATCTTGAAGGGATGTTTAAAGAGTAAACAAGCTCTTGCATGCATTGCTTAACTTGGTTGTATGACATATTGTCTGTTTTGACAAATGGCGCTAACAAAGTGTCAACAGAGCTGAATGCCTGCGCTCCTGCAAATTCCATCTGCAAACATCCTATATAATTGACCATCTGGTGAACAACAACATCCATGTGTTTTGCAGGCTTTGCATCCACCTTATTCGCAACCCCTCCAAAACCGTTTTTCAATAATTTTTGCAGTGACCAGCCAGCACAATATCCTATAAAACCATGGCTCAGGTCATGTATATGATAATAGCCTTTTAAGTGCGCGTCTTTGATATCCGGAGTATAAATCTCATTCAAAGCGTAGTTAGCAATAACCTTGCCAGCTGTATAAAGCAATAAGCCAGAAAATGAATAGTCCTCATTGCTGTTTTCCTTGACTCTCCAGTCCATCCTGTCAAGATAGCTGCTTATTGTGTTGTGGACATCAATAAACATATCCTTTGTTTCCCTTATTTTTGCGTGCTGCTGCCGGTACAAGATGTAAGCTTTTGCTGTTTTTGCGTGCCCGCTTTTTATGAGAACTTTCTCGATAATATCCTGGACTTCTTCAACAGTAGGAATCTCTTTGGAGCTAAACTGGTAATCAAGGATAGTGGTAACTTTCTGAGTCAATTCCTCTGCTGTTTTCCTGTCTGCTGTCTTGCCCTCAGAAGCAGCAACTGATTGCGCTGCATTATAAAGGGCGTTAGTAATTTTTTCAGGAGCAAACTCAACAATTCTCCCGTCTCTTTTCCTTATTTTTATTATTTTGTGTTTTTCTTCCATGGTTTTACCTTTTTTTTCTTAACAGGATTAATTCCTTCTCAAAAGACTTCAAATCAGTAAATTCCCGATAAACTGATGCAAACCTTATATATGCCACCTTATCCAGCTGCCTTAGCTTGCTCATTACAAGCTCCCCTATCTTTTTGCTTGGTATTTCGGTGGTTGGCAGGTTTCTTATCTCTATATCAATTTCATCAACGATGTTTTCTATCTGTGCTCTTTCTATAGGCCTTTTCTCGCAGGCTTTCAATACGCCTGCAGTTAGTTTTTGCCTGTTGTAAAGCTCCCTTCTGCCATCTTTTTTTACAATTGTGATTTCCTGTGTCTCTATCCGTTCATATGTTGTGAAGCGCTTCTTGCATTTAAGGCATTCTCTTCTCCTTCTGGTAGCAAACAGGTTTTCTGATTCTCTTTTATCATTAACTTTTGTTTCTGTTGAGGAGCAAAAAGGGCATATCATTTTGAGTAAAAATAACAATGGGTTGTGTATTGGTGCATATTCGAGCACAACCTGTTGTGGAATCACTTATATATAAACCTATCGTTTTTGAAAATGTTTATTCTCGATAATTTGGGTTTATGGGTTTATTTTTTTATGGCAATTCAAACCCAGTTTCACCGATAGATTTAAAAATCAATAGCTATCCTCCTTAGAGAAACAAGCCTCATGGGGCTGTGGGGTAACTTGGACTAATCAATCGCGAGATTGTTAGGAGGAACTCATCCTTTCCGCTTTGGGAGCGGACGATTCCGGACAATCTGTTGCCAAAATACAACGATTGGGGAATTTCAAATCCGGGCAGCCCCATTTTGTCAAAAACCACCCATCATAGATGGGTGGCATGTTTGAAGCCACCTCGATGTTATGGTGGTTTTTGAGCATGCTCAGAAATATACCATGACCACAAATGGTGTTGGACTTTGTCCATCAGTCAGATAGAGTGACGGTATATTTCTGACATATAAAAGGGATAAACATGACAGTAAAAAGATTTGGAGCAAGATACGGTACAAAAGTAAAGAAGAAGCTAGCTAAAATAGAGGCTGAGCAGAGGAAAAAGCATAAATGCCCTTACTGCAATAAGCTAGCTGTCAAAAGGCTTTCTTATGGTATATGGCACTGCAACAAATGCAACAAAAAGTTTGCAGGCAAAGCTTATAGCGTAAAGGAAAAGATAGTGCTTGAGGAAAAAGGCAAGGAAACAAAAGAGGTTATTCAAAATGGTCGAGTATAAATGTTTTGAATGTAATAAAAAAGTGTCATTAGACTACTTAAAAAAAAGGGTCAGATGCCCTTATTGTGGAAGCAAGATTTTATTCAAACCGAGAAGTGTTAATACAAAAGTAAAAGCAAGATAAAATGGCTATAACAAAAGAAGTCGAGCAAAAGATAAACCAGTTGCAAATTCTTGAGCAAAGTATCAGTACATTGGTTGCGCAGAAACAGCAATTTCAGATGCAGATTGTTGAAATTGAGTCTGCACTGAGCGAATTGGAAAAGACTGACACGGCCTATAAGATAGTAGGCAATGTTATGGTGCTATCTGAAAAAGAGGGGCTTAAAAAAGAATTGACTGATAAGAAGGATATAACTGAGCTAAGGGTAAAGAATTTGGAAAAGCAGGAAACGCGCATAAAAGAAAAGACCACAAAAATGCAGTCAGAAGTTATGGAAGATATTAAATAAAATGGCCTCTAAAGATAAAATTGATGAGATAATCAGTATGCTTGCTGAATTAGAAGATGACGCTACTGTCCCAAAAAATGTAAAGCTCAAGGTTAGAGAGGTTATCAAAACACTAAAAGAAGATAAGGAATCTTCTATAAAGGTTAACGAAGCATTAAATGACCTAGATGAGATTGCTGATGACACCAATGTCCAGCCATATACAAGAACCCAGCTTTATGGTGTTGTTTCTTTGTTAGAAAAAGTTAAGGATTGATTATTTGGTTTTCTCTTGCGATATATTCCTGCTCTGAAATCTGGCCGGTTATATGTTCTATCTGTAGTTTTTTTAATGGCGTATCAATATCCTCTATGTTCACTACAATCGAGGATTTCATTGGCTCGTATTCTTTAGGGGTTTCCCCAATATTTTCAATATATGATTTACCCCAGTTCATGGTAACTGTGCCAACAACCAATGCAAAAGCTAATAAGAGCAAAGTGGCTACTAATGGAGAAAGCGCTTTATTATCGCTTAGCAGTTTTTTCATTTTTGACGTACTCTCTCTGGATTAGTATCATATAGATAAATAATGTGACAATTATCGTTTCCAAAATCACATTTATTATACTAGGCAAGGTTATTAAATTTGCACTTGCCATGATAGTTGCTACTTCCTCCACAACATAAACGCAGATTGCAAAGAATAAAAATTTCCATGGCATTATGAAGGTTTTCTTATCTGATCTCCTAAACAGATTAATGAACAAGATTACCACTATTACAACCAAAACCATATTGTAATATGGCGCTACTAATCCCAAGCAATTGTAAAAATATGTCATTTTTTTATTATGCCTATTTGCAATACTAAAGCGCATATCACTAATCCCAATATGGCTGTTGGGACAATATGTGTTAAATAGGGTGTTGAGAATATATCAAAAGCCCTTAATGCGCCTAAAATCTCCTGTACAGCAAATAACATCAAGGCAATTATCAGAAGCTTCCATGGCTTTAAGTGATCTCTTTCATGCGATACCTTAAATAGGCTTATTGCTATGAATCCAGCAACTATCGCAAGAAACACATTCGCGATTTTAAGCATTCCTTCGAGATATTGCAAATGACCACCTCTTTATTAAATTTTTAGTTTACTAATATAAATAACTTTCTTTTTGGGTTTTTTCATGGAAATTCTTAATTGCCAGCAGTAAACTTTTGCGTTTCTCATCTATGAGCACCCCCTGATTTTTGATGTATATTCTGTAGCACCGAAAAATATATAAACTTAAGTTATCTATAGATAACTTAAGATGAGAATTGTGAACCTTGACG
>CAZKBD010000024.1:0-21530 GCA_964550945.1 uncultured Methanosarcinales archaeon | reverse complement strand
AGGGAATTTTGGCTGATTATTAAATGTGTAAACTAATTATCAAATTGAACAGTTTGCCTGAGAAAATGCGAAGATTTATATACTTGTAACATTTATTACAGTATAATGCTGTATTTGGTGTTAATATGAAAGGGCTTTCAGACAAGGAAATGGAAATTGTATCTTATCTTGAGTTTGAGAAGAGATACTTCTTTACTCGAGAAGATATTGCTAGTTTTCTTCCTTCTTACAATCAGATGAGGCATACGCTTCATAAGCTTATTAAGAAAGGCAGGGGGATTAGCCTTAATAGAAATAAGTATTATCTTGTTCCAATAAAGGCTAAGTCTGGAAAATGGAGTGAGGATCCTTTCATTCTTATTGATGAAGTGATGAATGGAAAAGATTATTTTATAGGAGGATGGGCTTCAGCAAATTATTGGAAGCTTACTGAACAAATTCCTATGAAGATAGAGGTATTCACAACAAAAAGGCAGGGAATAAAGAAATATCTTGGCACTACTATTATCTTCAAAAGAACTACACTAAAAAGGATTAACGCTGCTGTTATCCAAGAAATTAATGGGCATACTTTTAGAATGCAAAGTAAAGAGGAGAGTAAGAAATGGCTGACAAAAAGAAAGTAAAAGACTTTCTTAAGGTTGATAAACTTGACAATTTATCAACAATCAAGAGTATAGAGAAAGTAAAGAAGAAAAAGAGAGATTGAAAAGTAAGAATAAATAGAGGATTAATCAACAATTTAAACAAACTTACAAAAAAAGAGAAAGGACTAGTTTAGGCCAAGCGCATGGTTTTAGAATATAAATTCAGATTAGAAAGATTTAAATATGTAGGGGATAAAATTTCTAATAGGTGTTTAGAAGTGGTATTTGAAAGAGTTGTTACAACAAGATCTGTGGGAGAGTGCATTAATTCTGCTGACAGGGCTCTTAGAAATCTTGGAAGCGCAAAAAACAGCAATAATGACAGAGGGGCTTTAGAGTATTATGATATTTTAAACACATGGTGCCATAATCTGGGCTCTGCTTTGCTCACTGAGTGGACTGCAAAAGCTGAAAGAGTGAAAGGAAATTTCAGAGCAAGAGCGCAAAGAATAGGCCCTGATGCTGCATATAAAGAAGCCAAAGCTTTGATTGAGTTTTATAAAAAGCTTGCAGAAAGTTTTTCTAATTCTGAAAAAACAAGCAAATATGTTTCTTTAAGTTTGCAGGACGCTGGCAAAAGTTTAAGAAGACATTTTAAGAGAGTAGATAGAGATATAAGGAATCAAAGAAGTGCTATGATCAAAAATATTCAGGATGCCCAAAGAAGGGCTGCTGGAAGAGCCAAAATCAGGCAACAAGCCGCTTAAAGGTGATATCAATGGAAATAAAATTAAATAAAAAACCAAAAAACCCCATTATTATAGAGGGATTTCCGGGGTTTGGATTAGTTGGAACAATTGCTTCTGAGTTTTTGATAGACCATCTAAAAACAGAGCAAATAGGAAGGATAAGCTTTGAAGAACTGCCTGCAATGGTTGCTATACACCAGGGTAAGGTTGTAGAGCCGCTAGGAATATTCTATGACAAGGGGTGTAATATAGTTATTCTGCATGCAATTACTGCAAGCCAGGGTTTGGAATGGAAATTAGCAGATGCAATAGTAAAGATGGCAAAGCAATTGAATGCAAAAGAGGTTATTTGTTTAGAAGGAGTGGGATCTTCTCAGACAGAAGAAGGAAAAACTCAGGCTTTTTTCCATGCCAGCGACCCAAAAAAAGCTGAGAAATTGAAGAAGACAGGAATTAAATCTTTAAATGAGGGCATAATAATGGGAGTTACAGGAGCTTTATTGCTTAGAGCAGACGAAATAGCTGTATCGTGCATATTTTCTGAAACTCATACAAATTTGCCTGACAGCAAAGCAGCTGCAAAGATTATAGAGGCTTTAGACAAATATCTTGGCTTAGAAGTGGATTATAAGCCGTTGTTAGAGCAAGCCCAGAAGTTTGAGGAGAAGTTAAAAGGGATATTGCAGCAAGGGCAGAAGGTTAAGGAGCTTTCTGAGAAGAAGAAATTAAGCTATATCGCTTAAATTTTTAGGTTTAAAGCTGTATAACTTAAACCTTTTTTCTTATTTTATAGTGCCTAATAGATTATTTTAAGCTCACTTTTTTCTGATTTTGGAAAAATATTTGTAAGATTCATCCTAATAAATGATTTTTCTTTAAATTTTAACAACAATAATGGCAACAGACGGTCATTTGCTACGCAAATGCCCTGCTCGGCACCCAGTGATTTGTGAGCGAGTTCGCTCTCGAACGAGCTCACTCGCATGTCACGGGGCAACCCCCGCCTCGCCTGTGCCATTGTTGTTAAAATTTTTACAGCTAAAACTCTATTTGAACAAGTTTTCTTAAAAAGTGAGTGTTTGTTATTTCTTTGATTAGAGTTCATTTAATCTTATACCTATTGCAACTCTCACTTTTCTTAAAAAAGTGAGGGTTAATAGTTCATTATTTTCAATATTGTAAATAATAAAATGTGGATTATATAAAATGTATATGGTATTATAAGTTTCTTATAATATTTATTATATCTATATTGTTATGATGGTTATGTTATAAATGGTGATTGACTTATAAAATATATATTATAAAATAGAATTATAACCAAAATTTTTAGTGATTAATTTATTTTTATCGACGAGAAAATGATATTATATATTCGTAACTTTTTCAACTTTTTTAAATAATTGTCTAATTGCTTTTTCATACATTTCAAGACAAATATCCCATTTTGGACCTCTTTTGATGACATAAAGAGGAAGTGGTTCCTCATCTAAGCAAGTTTCTCCCAATGAAAGTATCCATAATGTTGTATTTTTCCACCCTAAGTAATCTATTGCCTTTGTGATTCTGCAAGAACAGCACTCTACTGCGATTATATCTCTTTTTGATGGGTTTTCGGCTAGTATATCTGCTCTTCCTCCCCTAAATGGGATTTCAAAGCCAGTAATCTGATATCCTTTTGCTTCGAGCAGTTGTTTTCCAATAAATTTGTAATACTTTTGGGGACCACCAATGCGACGTAATTCTTCTTTGGAAGGTTCCTCCTTGTTAGTAATCAGTATTTTTTCGATTTCAATACCTTTATTATCAAGAAAGCTAGCAACCATATGGGCATTCCAATAATCCCCATATCTTGTGTCGCCTTGCACGAATATGTCATTTATTAGATCAATGCTTTTTTGGGATGGTTTAACCATTTTTACACCATGGGAATTCTCATCTAACTGTGAGATTTCCTTACATTAACAATAAGGAAATCTAGACTATAAAAAGAGCGTTGAGCGAAACTCCATAATTGATTTTTGATGAAATCTAAAATCATTATTTAGGAGTTTTGCGTGCTCTTTTTACCTATTTATCAGCAAATTTGGTTAATTTTTCATTACCTTTATCTTTGGGTTTTTCTTTGAACTTTTCAATGAGTTTTTCTTCGTATAACTGCTGTGTGTCTGTTATTGAAGGTATCCCGTACATTTGGAGCGTTGTTCTCGCATCAGCGTGCCCAGCTATCTTCTGAACCATATTAAAAGGGATTCCTGCTGCCAAACTAAGCCTGGAAAAGCTATGTCTAAATATGTGAGGATTCATGTTTTTCAGCTTGGGATTGGGATTTTTGATGTTTGCCCTGTTAGCACACTTCGTCACAATTCGGTTAATTTGGCTTAAGGATATGCCTTCATAGGATTTATTATTACTTTGGATTAAAAAGCCTGATTTTCGGCTTCCTAAGTAGAATTTTATGGTCTGTAGAGTGTCATCGTCAATAGGAACTGCCCTTGATTTTGGATCTTTTTCATTTCCTCCTTTGCCTTTTGCAATATAGATCCTTTTTCTTTCAAAATCAACATCCTTAACTTTAAGATTGACAAGTTCAAATCTTCTCATGCCAGTTCTTGCTAGAATTTTTAGAACAGTACTTTCTTTTAGATTTTTGGCTGCAGCAATTATTTGATTAATTTCGTTCCAATTAAGATAATATTCATTAAATCTTTTTGCCATTAAATTACCTCTTTTTATCTAAAATAAATGCAACACTTGTATTTAAATGTTGTGTTTTTGTTCAAAAGTAGGTCAAAAATGATACAGAAGTAGTAGAAATGTTGCGTTTTGATAGTTTTTTACTAAAATGGGTTAGTTTTAAGAAAAATGTAGGATTATTTGTATAAATTGCGGTTTGTTTGCGACTAAAACTTTTAATCAATGATAACATAATGTGTAGAACAAAAAATATAATCAATGCTAAAAACTTTTAATCTTGATTAGACAACACCAGCCAGTATGTTGGGGATTATTGTTTGCGAAATGTGCAAAAGGTTTTTCTTTGTCTGCCAATCCTTAAATTTTTTGTCTAGCCTTATAAAAGGCTTATTGTTTATGTAGCGCTTGTAGATTGGAATTCCTTTTGCGATCAAACTTTGGATATAAGAAGCTGCCAATTCCTCTGTCAAGCCAAGATTTCTGGCTATCTGATCATAGTTAATTGGGCCCTTTTCTTCATGAGTATAAAGGATCAAGAACACTTCCTGCTCTTTTTTTGTAAGGGCTTGAACATTATAAACAGGTTCTTCCTCAACTTTAAAGCCCTGACCCTTGAGAAACAGCTCAATCCTGTCTAATCTCTCACCAAACTTATCCATTTTAGAACCAAGCTCGCATAAGTCCTCATAATTTGCCTGGATCTCGCTGGTATTTTCATTGATTGCTGTCAGATGATCATCAAATTCGCCCCTTATTTCTGTGAATATCTCCTTGATGTCATTTGTTGATATTATATCGGTATCAGTAAATGTATCCCTCTTTTTGTTAAAATCTACAAACATTCAAACACCCCCAAAAAAATTTAGTGATAGGTTATTTAAATAGATTTCTGTTTTGAAACAGCTATATTTTTAGTGTAGTTTAGTAATTTTAAAGAGGTACTGCTTCTCTTTTCCCTGCTGGATCACAGAAATTTCTCCAAGGCTTTCAATTTCATTTAATAGCCGATAAAATGAGCTTTTTGAGCATAATGCCTGCTCATCCACTACCATCTCTTTTAGCTGCAAGCCCGATATTTTGCCATACTTCCTTATGTAAGAGATTATCACGCTTTTTACATATTCTTTTGACCGCTTTGCTATTTTTTGAACTAACTTTTCCTTAAAGCTTTGCTTTTTTGCTTCCACTTTTTCCAGGCGGCTATGCATTTGGGATAACTTTTCTTCAATGTGATGAGGCACAATTGGATGGATAGGCGTTGCTGATTCAACCTTATCTAACCTAGCGCGTATATGAGCAATATTCTGCTCAACATGCGCTGGAATTGGCCTAGGTATTTTTGCCAAATTGTCTAATTGGGCCCTTATCTGGTCTAACTCAAAAGGCATGTTCTTTAGGTGTATCAAGGAGTCTACCCTTTCGTTAAGCTCATGTATCTTTTTAAGCAAATGGTCATGGGAGTAATAATAATCTATTATCTGCTTTAACTCCTGCCTTGTTTTTGGCATATGGTCAAGCTGCTGCTTGAGCTCCGTTATAATCTGCTCCTGGTGCTGGTTTTTTTTGTAGAGAAAGTTTAGCCATTCAAAGATGTTTTGCGAGTCTCTTTTGACATTGCTAAAAGAGGTTGCCAGGATTTGCTTTAGCTGCTCCACCTCTTTTTCTGCGTTTGATTTTCTGCTAAACAATGCCATGGCAATATAAATGTAAACTGATTTATTTAAATCTTTCGCTATTTTTGGATTGTGTTGGGATCTTGTTGGGACTATGTTGGAACTTAATTGGGAATGAAATTAGAATAGAAATGTTTAAATATTGGGACTGAGATGGGACAGTTTTGGGACTATGCTGGGATTGGGACTGGGACTTTAGGTCATCGACGATAAAATAAGGGATTGGGACTGGGAATGATGTTGTTGATTAGGCATGGAAAGGGAAAAAGATTAGATAAAATTGAGCAAAGGCGTAAACGAGAAAATTAAAAAATTTTCTCTAGTTTAAAAGTATTTCATACTTTATAAACAATAAAAAAAGCGAAGCAAAACTAAAGTTGGTAAAATAAAAAATGATAAAATATTTTGTTAAAACATTGAAATTTTTGTTTGATTTTGGTTGATAATCTGAAATTAGATTGGATCATAAACAGATGGGATTTTGAATGATAACTGGGTTAGCATATACTCAAACATGCATATCCTAGCCACTAAATTAAGGATTTAAATTGATTAAATTTAAATAAAAGAGAGTCAATCTAATGGCTAGAAAAGCGGAACAAAACGCATATTTTTAGGCAAAAGTGAGAGTTCAAAATGGGTAAAATAAGCAAATCAAGGCTTGCAATCATGCTGTCAAAACTAGGGGTTTTTGATAAGCCGAAGATCAAGGCTGAGCAGTATGCTATGGATAGCGAGATTGGAGCTGAAGTGCTTTGGAATGCTTTCATAAATGGTGATATTTTGGAAAAAGTGAGTGTTGACTTGGGCTGTGGAACAGGGATTCTTGGCATTGGGGCTTTGATCTTGGGGGCAAAAAAGGTGTATTTTGTTGATAATGATAAGGAAGCGCTGGAGATAGCAGAAAATAACCTGAAACAGGCAAAAAGTGAGGCTGATATATCAGGTGAAGCTGTTTTTCTATGCCAGGATATTGCTGAGTTTAATGAGCAAGCTGATGTTGTGTTGATGAACCCTCCTTTTGGCACAAAAGTGAGGCATCATGATAGGGCCTTCTTGGCTAAGGCTTTTAGGGTTGCTGATATAGTGTATTCTTTCCACAAAAGTGAGACTAAAAGGTTTGTGGAGGCTTTTGCCAAGGACAATGGGTATATTGTGAGCCATTGCTATGATTTCAAATTTCCCTTGAAATCCAGTTATGATTTTCATCGTCGACGAATAATGAGGATAGCGGTCAGTTGTTTCAGGCTGAAACAAAAAGCTTTTTAAATAAGCGCTTGCTTCTAGCTTTAAAATGGAGATAAACATTCTAAAAGATAAAAAAAATGAGGTTGTTTTTGAGCTGAAAGGAACTACATTCAGCTTAGGCAATGCTTTAAAGAGTGAATTGTGGAATGACGAGCATATAAAAGCTGCTGGATACAGCATAAAACATCCATTAGTAAGCACGCCTGAGATGTTAGTTAGTACCGACGGTAAAAAGACACCTCAACAGGCATTGATAGATGCTGCCCAAAGGCTTAAAAAAGAAGTGGATAAGTTCAACAAGGAATTTCAAAAAGAGGTAAAATAGATGCTTAGTTTGGAGCAAGGCGCCAAGTTAATAAGGCTTGCTCGAGATTCCATAAAAGCTGGTTCAAAGAATTTAAGAGTAAGCCCTGCTATAAAGCGAGAGTTCTCACAAAAACAAGGTGTTTTTGTAACCCTTCAAAAAAATGGCTATCTTAGAGGCTGTATTGGATTTGTTGAGCCTATCTATACCTTGTATGAAGGGGTTATAAGCGCTGCCAAATCAGCTGCTTTTTCTGATCCAAGATTTCCTCCTTTGGATAAGAAGGAACTTCCTGGATTAAATGTTGAAGTAAGTGTATTGACTGTGCCTAGCGTGATTGAAGTTAGAAATCCAGAAGAATATTTGAGCAAGATCCAGATTGGAAGGGATGGCTTAATTGTAAAAGGTGTTTTCAGCTCTGGATTGTTATTGCCTCAAGTAGCAGTTGAGTACAAATGGGATGTACAGACTTTCTTAAGCCAGACATGTGTTAAGGCTGGTTTAGAGCCTGATTCTTGGCAGGATTTTGATAAATCCCGTATTTATAGTTTCCAGAGCCAGGTTTTTGCTGAACAAACGCCTGAAGGACAGGTTGTCCAAAAGATGTGATTGGCTATGTCAGAAATATACCATCAGTCTGTTTGACTGATGGATAAAACCTAACACCGTTTGCGGTTATGGTATATTTCTGAGTGTTTAAAATCCTTTTGGGATTTTTAACAAACCAGAAATTTGCTTGGCAAATTTCTCAGTTCATGCTCAAAAACCACCTGAATTATGTTGGCTATGCTAAGATTATGACATCAATCTAAGGATGTGGTTTTTGACATATCAGTATAGCAATTGCTAAACTCCCAGACGCTAAAATTTTAATGTTATAGGACTTCTGACGAGAGAAAAGTTTATATATATGCTAGTGCCTAACCCAGTTGATGTTCATCAGAAAAAAGAGGATAAAGGGAAATTTCTATGCTTATCTTGTAAGGAATGTATGGAGAAAAAGAAAAAAAGAATCCAGGCAGAAGGTTAGTAAATATCTAGGTAAAATATATAGATTTGAAAATATAGTTTCTAATATGTTTATTGAATTTTATAAGATAGATAAATTAGCTGATTATATTAGAACAAAAGGAAGAAAAGGTGTTGTTAAAGATTTGATAAAGCTAGAGCTTTTGAATATGGGCTTTAAAGAAGAAGACAAAGTTCTTGTAAATAATGGTTTGCAGTTTAATATGGAAACACTCACTTTTTACCAAGAAGGTAAAATGATAAAAGCTGTCATTGAGATGAATGAAGGCTTTCTTTGCAAAGAGACTATTACAGATATTCTTAATTTCAAGCCAGGTGATGAAGAAAGGGAAGGATTTAATCTGGCAAATGCCTTTGTTGAGGCTGGGCTTAAAGTTCCTGAAGAAGTTTTTGTGGAGTATTATAAGAGGTTTTTTGGGGTGTAGTGAGATAGTGTAAGAACTAACCGTAGTCAGGAGGCATGTCCCCTTGTTCACGATGAACTAAGCAAAAAGCATCTCTTAATAGAACTCTTTCAAAACCAATGCTTGTGGTGTTAATTGTTGTTTGTCTTAGAGCTCTAACCTCCGATAGCCCTGCAGTATATCTTATTCCCTTAGGTTCAAAAGCACCTAGACTCCTTGTTAAAACTAGTTCATCTTTAAATCCCCTCTCAAAAGAGAGAGGTAATTCTTTAGCTTTTTCAACTAAGTTGAATTCAATTTGAAAATCATCAATTTGGTAACACTTAGCGACTTGAATCTCAAACAATCCAAAGCTTGGGTCCCCTTTAGCTAATCCTGCGCTTTCTGTTCTACTAATCAATTTATACCAAATATCGCCTGAGTAACTTTGGTCTGGATGCTCTGGATCTTGGATCGTGGCTTGTTTTAATAACGTAAGATGACAGTCGCCAATTTCCATGCCACCATAACTGATTTCAGCTGCTACAAAGTGGCGATCTTTCACTTTTGCTGATAAACAGATAGGGATTGCATTTAATCTTCCAACAACTGATATTACAGGTGTTCTCCTGTAGCTTACTGTTGCAGAATACCTATCATTTACTGCCAAAATATAGGTTAGTTTATCACCTTGTTGAATTGAATCGCTTAATAACAAATTATGATCAACGTCTAACCCCTCTTGTTTCGCAGATTCAATAATTAAAGGAAATAAATAGTTCATGTCGTGAGGGTGTTGAGTAATAAATTCCTTATCAAGAAGGACACGGGTAAACTCTTCTGGGCCTCCAACTAGTGATCTGTCGACTGCAACCACAACTCCATAACGCGTATCTTCTTGAAACACTACACTTCTTAGACCAAACATCTGCGGGAAATTTTCACCTAATAATGTCGCTGAGGTATCTTGTCTTTCAATAATATCTAATTTTGGACAGTAAGTGTCAGTTCCATCTATAAGATGTAATAACTCACCCAAATCATGGGATGATGCTGCATTTGCCTTTTCTACATCATTTCTATTGTAAAAACCAATCCTAACATCTCCGCCTGGAAGATGGTACACTACATTTCTTGTAGTTCCGTCAATTCTGCTTTCAACGCTCTGATCAGGAGATAAATGTGTGGGATTTAGTTCAGGAGCAGTTTCTAATTCTTTGGGCGTAGTTGCTCTTAAATTAACACCAGAATTATCAACAGGAGAAAAGAAGAACGATGGTTGGTATAAAATATCCACTCTATAAACTGGTGGTCCATCTAAAGTTGACCTGCTTATTAATGACCTAAAGAGTTCTCTTACATCCACGTCTGGCATTTTAAGATTAATAATTATATTCCATTTATAAACCTTTCTTTTTTAACTACTTAATAGTAAAAATATTGATGCAAAACCCAATCAAAACATAAAAAATCTGAATGATTTTTTAGCTTCTGAAAACTTTTGTTTTCAGAAACATAAAAAATGTTTAGTAACATTTTTTGGCTTTGAAAATGTTAATCATTTTCAAAACATTTATAAAAAGGCGCTTATTCATGAAAGAGGAAAAATGGCTGCCAAAGAGATTAAGCTAAAGGTTGCAGAAGCTATACAGGATGATGTAAATAAAGGAGTGGTAAGAATAGACACCAGCTTTATGCAGGAAATTGGCATAAAAGTGGGGGATATTGTTGAGCTTGAGGGAGAAAAGAAGACTGCTGCGATTGTTGACAGGGCTTATCCTGGCGATTTGGGCCTTAATATAATAAGGATGGATGGTTTAGCCAGGAAAAATGCTAAAACTGGGATTGGAGAGCTAATTAAAGTAAGAAAAGCAGATGTAAAAGAAGCTAAAAAGGTCATAATTGCTCCTGCAAGAAAAGGGGTTATGATAAGGGCTAATCCTGAGATTTTCAAGCAAGGCCTTTTAGGAAGGGCTGTAGTTAAGGGAGATATAATCTCTATTGGAGGCACAAGAAGAAGAAGGACAGCAATGTCTGAAAGCCCTTTCTTTGATGATGTTTTTAATATTTTAGATGAAAGCATAATGGGAGGATTTGGCTTTGGAGACCTTAAATTTGTGGTTGCAGACACTAATCCCAAGCAGGCAGTTATAATATCTGAATCAACAGAGGTTGTATTCAATCCAGAAGCAGTTGAAGTTGAGGAAGAGGTATTGCCTGAGGTTACTTATGAGGATATTGGCGGCTTAGAGGATGAAATTAAAAAAGTCAGAGAGATGGTTGAGCTGCCATTAAAGCATCCTGAGATATTTGAAAGATTAGGGATTGAGCCGCCAAAAGGAGTTTTACTTCATGGGCCTCCTGGCTGCGGAAAAACGTTATTAGCGAAAGCAGTTGCAAATGAAACTAACTCTCATTTTATATTGATTAATGGCCCTGAGATTATGTCAAAATATTATGGACAGTCTGAGGAAAATATTCGCAAGAAATTCCAGGAAGCTGAAAAAAATGCTCCGTCTATTATTTTTATTGATGAGATTGATGCTATTGCAAGCAAAAGAGAGGAAACTAGAGGAGAAGTTGAACGAAGGGTTGTTGCTCAATTGCTTGCTATAATGGATGGGTTGCAAAGCAGGGGCAGGGTTGTTGTGATAGCAGCCACTAATGTGCCTAATATATTAGATCCTGCTTTGAGAAGGCCTGGAAGGTTTGACAGAGAGATTGAGATAGGTGTTCCTGGAAAAAAAGGAAGGCTGAATATCTTAAAGATCCACACAAGAAATATGCCTTTGTACACAAGCGAGCAGTATTTGAATGAGCTTACGGATATTGAAGATGAATATAAAAATGCGATTTTAAGCTTGTTGAGGTATAAGAAAGGCATTTTATCAGCTAGCCTTGAAAAAACATTGAACAAGTACTTGAGCGAGAATCCCGATAAAAATAATTTATTCAAGAAGCTTGACATAAAGAACCTAAAAGAGTATATGGATAGGGTTAACAGCAACCCCAAGGTGATAAACTTAGAGGATATTGCTAATATCACCCATGGTTTTGTTGGCGCTGATCTGGCTTCATTAGCAAAAGAAGCTGCAATGATTGTGCTAAGGAAGTTATTGCCTGATTTAAAGCTGAAAGAAGAAGAGCCTATTCCAAAGGAAATGCTGGAGCAGCTCAAGATAACCCAAGATGATTTTAAAGAAGCCTTAAAATTTGTAAGGCCATCTGCATTAAGAGAAGTATTAATAGAAATTCCTAATATTAGGTGGACTGATATTGGCGGATTAGAGGATGTTAAGCAGGAGTTAAAGGAAGCAGTTGAATGGCCTTTAAAATATCCTGAGGCATTCACAAGGCTTGGTGTCAGAGCTCCAAGAGGAATATTATTATATGGGGCGCCTGGAACAGGAAAAACTTTATTAGCGAAAGCAGTTGCTAAAGAAAGCGAGGCTAATTTTATTCTGGTTAAAGGGCCTGAGCTATTAAGCAAATGGGTTGGTGAAAGTGAGAAAGCGGTTAGAGAGATATTTAAAAAAGCAAGACAAACAAGCCCTACAATAATATTCTTTGATGAGTTTGATAGTTTAGCTCCAAGAAGAGGGGCTTCTTTTGACAGCCATGTTACTGAAAGGGTTGTTAACCAATTATTGACTGAAATTGATGGATTAGAAGAATTGCATGATGTTGTTGTTATTGCTGCTTCCAACAGGCCTGATATGATTGATGCTGCTTTATTGAGGCCAGGAAGATTTGACAGGATGATATTAGTGCCGGTGCCTGATGAGAAAACTAGATTAGAAATATTTAAGGTTCATACAAATGGTATGCCTCTTGTTGATGAAAAAAAAGTGAAAGCTGGTAAGGAATTTAAAAAAGAAGATATTGTGGATATCAAGAAACTGGCAGAGAAAACAGAAGGTTATGTTGGAGCTGACATTGAGGCAATATGCAGAGAAGCTGCTATACTTGCTTTGAGAAAGGATATAAACGCAAAAGAGGTTACTAGCAAACATTTTGATGAATCTATGAAAAAGGTTAGAGCCTCTGTGACAAAAGAGGTTGAAAAGTCTTATGAAGAGATAGGCGACTTCTTTACATCTGCAAAAGGAAAGCAGATGAAGGAAGAAAGGCCTAGCTATATGGGGTAATTTAATAGAAAAACTTATTAAATAGTCCTCATATTTAATTCTTAATGACAAATCCCAAGCTTGGAGATAAGGTTAAAGTGGTTACTGCAAAAGAAACTGTAGAGGGGATTCTAATGCCTACAGAGAGCAAAGAGAGCGTATTTGTTAAGCTAGATAATGGCTACAATATTGGAATTGAGAGCAAAAAGATAAAAAAGATAGAGCTGATTGAGAAGTTCAAGGAAACTGAGAAAAAAACAACTAACATCAAGGTTGATAAGAAATTGCCGACAATTTCTATTTTACATACAGGAGGAACAATCGCTTCTAAGGTTGATTATAGGACTGGCGGAGTTATAGCAAGGTTTGATCCAGAAGAATTATTAGCTATGTTCCCAGAGCTAAGGTCAATTGCTAATATAAGGAGCAGGCTTATCAGCAATATGTTTTCTGAAGACATGAGATTTGCCCATTACAAGATAATGGCCAAAGCAATACAAGAGGAGATTGACAAAGGATGTGATGGCATAATCTTAACCCATGGAACAGATACAATGGGGTATTCAGCTGCAGCACTTTCATTTATACTTGAAGGCTTGCCTGTTCCAGTTATCTTAGTGGGCTCTCAGAGAAGCTCTGACAGGGGAAGCAGCGATTCAGCTGTTAATCTGATATGTGCAGCAGAGTTTATAGCAAAAACAGATTTCTCTGGTGTTGCAATCTGCATGCATGAGTCAATGGATGATGATACTTGCCTTATCTTGCCTGCAACAAAAACAAGAAAGATGCACACAAGCAGAAGAGACGCTTTTAAGGCAATAAACGATAAGCCCATAGCGATAGTTAGCTATAATACAAAAAAGATAGGATTCCTCAGAAAGCAGTATGATAAGAAAGACAGCAAAAGAAAATTAGTGATAAAAGACAAATTCGAAGAAAAAACAGGCATATTAAAAGCTCATCCAAATATGGTGCCAGAGCAGTTTGAATTCTATAATGGGTACAAGGGGTTGGTTATAGAAGCGCTGGCATTGGGACAGTTGCCTATTAATGCGCCAAACGAAGCATCTACACCTAATCTTAAAAACAGGAAAGCGCTTAAAGATCTGATTGACTCAGGATGTATCGTAGTTATAACCTCTCAATGCATCTTTGGCAGGGTTCATCCCCATGTCTATTCAACAGCAATCGATATAGGGGGGATGGGTGCACTATACGCAGAAGACCTATTAACTGAAACAGCATTTATCAAGCTGGCATGGCTTCTTGGCAATTACAAGAAAGACGAAGCCAAAAAGCTAATGACAGAGAATCTAAGGGGAGAGATAAACAAGAGAATAATGCCTGATGATTATCTTGAATGATTAATACAAAGGAGATTATCAACAGAATAAGATGGTATAACTATTAAAGCCAGAAGAGTTCTCAACATTCTGCGTGGATATTATTTTTTATTGAGCCAGATTATAGCAAATTTAATATACCTATATAAGATATTCAAATCTAAAATGGAATTAGATTACGAAAAATTAGGTTTTAAATGCGGTATAGAAATCCATCAGCAATTAGAAGGCAGAAAGCTATTCTGTAATTGCCCAACTAGTAATTCTGACAAAGAGCCTGATATTAAAGTGGTTAGAAAGTTGAGGGCAGTGGCTGGCGAGACTGGAAAAGTCGATATTGCTGCAGAATATGAGATGGCCAAAGACAAGGAATTCGTCTACCTCTCTAATTCAGAGGATACTTGTAATGTTGAATATGATGATGAGCCTCCCCAAGAAATAAATAAAACCGCTCTTGATACTGCATTAATGGTTTCTATGCTCCTAAATGCAAAGATTGTTGATGAGATGCAGGTTATGAGAAAGACTGTTGTTGACGGCTCTAACACTTCAGGGTTTCAAAGGACAGCATTGGTCGCGCAAGACGGCTATATAGAAACATCACTAGGGAAAATAAGCATATCAGTGATCTGCCTGGAAGAAGAGGCTGCTCAAAGAATGAAAGAAGATTCAAAAAGCGTAACCTACAGGTTGGACAGGTTAGGCATACCACTTATTGAGCTGGGAACATCAGCAGGCATAAAAAATCCAGAGCACGCAAAAGAAGTAGCTGCCCAGCTTGGCATGATCCTAAGGTCAACTGAGCGCGTTAAAAGGGGCCTTGGCACTATAAGGCAGGACTTAAACATTTCAATAAAAGGCCATCCTAGAATAGAGATCAAAGGATTTCAGGATCTAAGGTCAATCCCAAAAACAATCGAGAATGAAGTGCAAAGGCAGCTCAAGGATATAAAATCAGGAAAACGCTTAGAGCCTCATGTGAGAAAAGCAGATCCTGATTTTACAACCTCTTATCTTAGGCCCATGCCTGGAGCAGCAAGAATGTACCCTGAGACAGACGTGCCAACAATCAAGATAGCTAAAGAGCTTATCAATCAGGTAAAACTGCCTGAGCTATTAACAGAAAAATCTATAAAATTAGAAAAGCAGTATGGCATTTCAGACATCCTTGCAGCAGAAATAATCAAGCAAAAGATAGATTTTGAGGCATATGTCAACAAATCTAAAGACCTAAAGCCAGAGATAATAGCTCAAATCCTGATAAATACCCCTAAGGAGATCAAAACAAGGTTTGACCTAGACTCATCAAAACTTACTAAAGAGGATTTTGATTTTGTTCTTGGCCTATTGGCTAACGGAAAGATAGCCAAGGAAGCTGTAATAGACATCTTAATAAAAAGGGTTAAAAAAGAAAATATAGACATATCCAAATTTGAGTCAGTAGCCGAAGACCAACTGGAAGATGAGATAAAAAAGATAATCAAGGAAAAGCCAGGCCTTACAACAGGCGCCTATATGGGGATAGTTATGGCAAAATACCGCGGCAAGGTTGATGGGCAAAAGATAATGCAAACCCTAAAGAAATATGCAAACTGACCTATTTATCGCTGAACTCCTCTAGAGGATCCAATAGATTGATGGTCTTTAGATTGTTACTTTTGTTCATATTGATCCTATTCCTCTTTCTTGTCTACAGTATCCATATATTCCCCATATATATGCTCTCCTTCCTCAATAACCCACTCCCCATTTATTTTCTTAGCCATTATACACCCCGTAAATACTACGAATATAGCTATTTTTATAAAATCGTAGGCAGAATACCCACAAATTTATTTGTGGGATGAATGCCGTGCCTCTTTCTAGTATTTGTGCAAGAGGCAGAAGCAGTAAAAACATTCAATAGGCATTTCTGTTCGTTCTAGCTCATTAGAGCAATCGCGAACAAGTATCAAAGGGACAATTTTAATTTCGTCGTAGGGGGAATTCCGTAGTTTTTGCTTCTTTTTCTGAAAAAGAAGATATCTATTTGGAGTGTTTTTTAAGAATATCTTTAATATCTGCTGTTCTAAATGAAACATCAAATTCCCAAGTTCCGAATCTTTTATCATTGTTTACTGCATCAATCCACTCTTTGAAGTACTCTCTTTTAGTCTTGTTTTTTTGGTCGTCTTTTCCTTTAACTTCCAAAACAAGCATTTTTCCATTCTTTAGTTGGATTAAGAAATCAGGATAATATTTATGAATCACCCCACCAAAAACATAATGCACAAAAAAGTTCAGATGGTCATTTTTAGCCCATGATTCAATATTTTCATTCTTATCTAATTCAAAAGATTCTGTTGCTTCCCAAGTGCTATCAAAAATAGTATGGCTAATATGTGATCTTTTGTTTAATTCACATGGTTTGCTAGTGTACCATGTCATCATGTTGGCAGTTGATTTAATTGGCTTTTCCTTATCAAAAATTGGGATCAATTCTTCTGTGTTTTCAAATCTAATCGCGTTGAATAAATGCTGGACAATTTTGTTCATATTCAAAAGAATCAATAGACGTTTCTTTAAATCCTCATTATAAGTTTCTCCTTTAATTACTAATTTATTTGAATTAATAAAATCTTCAACAATCTTCACAATCTGGATAAGCAAAAATTCTTTCTTTCCGGGCCATGTTGGTTTTACTTGGTCAAAAATATCTCTCGCAATTTCAAAAATGAGTCTTTGTTTTCTTAAAACTTTCAACATTTCTTCAACTTTTTCATCGCTAAGATTAATTTCAGTTAATTTTGTATTATCTGGTTTTCCCTCCAAAAACGGAGCAAGTTCAGATCTAAAAGGCGTATCTTCTGGCCTTAACTCGATTCTTTTTACTTCTTTCATGTCTAAATTTAATTTAGATGAATAAACATGGTTAATTCTAATAATATTAGGCCATCTTATTTCGTGTTCTTTTTTGGTATCATCAACGAATATTCTTGTTCTTGGTTTTGGTGGCTCTGGAGGAGTATCTTCTCCACCTTCATGAGGTAAGAATGTAAATGGCACTCCAAAAATATTAACATATTCCGCCCTAAATAATCCTGTTTCTTCATCAACTTCATAAGAAACTCTTCTTAACCCTCTTCCAACAACTTGTTCACACAATAACTGACTTGAAAATGCCCTTAAACCCATAATATGAGTTACTGTTTTAGCGTCCCACCCTTCTGATAACATTCCAACAGAGATAATATTCTGAATTTGCTCTCCTGGTTTGTCTTTCTTTCCAATAGTATCAACTTTTTGCCTTAATACTTCTGCTTGGTCTTTTTTAGAAAGCCCAGTTTCTCCCTCAATTACAACTTCTGATTCTTTACTTTCAGCTTCAGAAAGAATTCTTGAGTCTATTCTTAAAGTTTTTTCAATATCTTTCAATTCATCAATCTTAATTTTTCCTTTTAAGAAAGCGTTTTCTACTCTTGCGGCTGTTTCTGTCCTATTACATACTGTAATCATGACAGGCGGAACTTCAGAAGGAGGATTTGAGCTTTTCCAAAGTTTCAATGTTTCAAGCCAATCCTTACCTAAATGATAATATGCCTGAACAATTAAATCAGGAAGAGGAACTTCTGCTTCAACACTTCTGTTTAAATCACTTTTTACAGTTGGATCATTATAAATATGATAAAACTTAGACTTCATTTTCTTGTCAAGTTTTCCATCATCCCTGATAACTACTCTCGGAGTTTTGACCAAACCTGATTCAATTGCATCATTTAAACCAAAATCGCTTACAATCCAGGTAAATAATTGGTCTTCCCCTACTTTTTTCCCTGAAGGATAAAATGGTGTTGCAGAAAAATCATGGCATCTTAAAATTCCTCTTGATTTGTTAATTTTATCTAATCCGCTAATCCATATTGTAGCTTCTTCGGCGCTATCTTTTTCTTCTCCAATTCTTTGGTATTTTCCTTTTGCTTCTGGATTTATTCTCCAAGCATGGTGTGCTTCATCGTTAATAACAAGCATATTTTTTGCTTCTGAAAATTCCTCTAATACTTGTTTTATGTATGCTTCATCACTTATTTCAATCCTTTTTCTTCTATCAACTGTCCTTAAAGTTCCCTTTTCTATTTTTTTGTTTATTCTGTCTTGAGTATCCCAATCCAGTGTGTGCCAATTGATTATTTTTACTCTTCCTTGCCTTAACTTGTCATAAAAATCTTGAGGAATTATATCAAATGCATCAAAGTAGTTTCCTGGAGAATCTGGGATTAAAACCTGTAATCGACTTTTAACAGTTAATCCTGGAGCAACAATTAAAACATTTTTTGTGAATCTTTGGTCTTTTGCATAAGTTACTTTGTTTATGATTTGCCATGCAATCAGCATAGCCATAACTATCGTTTTTCCTGCTCCTGTTGCCATTTTGGAACATATTCTTTGAATTTCTCCGCCATCAAGAGGAATCTCTATACCTCGTTTTTCACTATCTGGAGCTTCAAGCAACCAGATTAGGGTTTCAATCGCCTCTATTTGACAAAAGAAAAATTTTGTTTCTCTTTCTGGATTTTTCCAGTGTTCTAAAAGGTCTTTAGTTATTGAAGAAATGCCAGGATATCCATTTTCCTTCCATTTATCAACTCTTTCTCTTATTCTATTCGCTAATTCTAATTCAACAAAGATACCCGGATCATCAAAACTTTCAGAATGCTCAGAAGCGACAACATAACCTGCATTTCTTCTTCCATCAACTAACTCAAACTTTCTTATTTCCCTATTGTATTTTAGATGAAGTTTTGGTTTTTCATAGGGGTTATTTATAATTAAATGAGTTGTAGTTGTCATTCTTCTACCTTAATGATTTTTAATGATTCAATACCTCTATCATCAATAATTTTAACTGCGATTTGTTTATTATTGCCTAACTTAAATGGGATGGAAATATTACCCTTGTATTGTTCAATTAAATCTTCGTCAATAACTGCTTTGACGCTTTTTGCGAGTTTATCCCATCCTTCTCCATTTCCAGCCATTGGAAAAAATACTTGTCTTGGATATAAGCTTCTCCCATCATAATTAGTATCTAATTCCCACATAGCAATTTTTGAAGAATCTCCAGATTCAATTTCTCCCGTTTTCGTGTTGTAATAATCAAAACCATTTACCTGTACAATATATTTCTCTCCTTGTTTTTTCAATTCTATATCTGGCTGTCCCATCAACCAGAAAGATTCACTGCTTGAACGCTTTTTCTTTAAGTCATTTGTAAGCAAATCAGTATTCATCTGAACTTTTAGAATATTTACTCCTGGCCATTTCAATTCGTCAATATCTTTGGCTGCTTCTGGGTCAAATTGGAATGAAGCAAAGATAACTATTTTAGGTTTTGGGACTAATGTTTGGGCTTCGTCAATTGCTAATTCAATCTGTCTCTGCTCTAAAGGAGCATATTGAGGACCAAAAGAGATGACTGCTTTTTGTCGGTCTTTAGTTTCTGCTTCAGCTTGGACATATCTTGTTCCACCAACAGTTTCAATTCTTGTAAACTCTATTTTTTGCCCCGCTTTCCCTCTTATTCCTGTTGCTAACATCTCATCAATCCAGTCATTTTGTTTTAATGTTTCTCCAGAACGAGCAATTGTCATATCTGGCTCTTGAACTGTTTTTTCAACTTCTTCAAAAGTTGTAACTCTCTGAGATGGAACAGCTTCTAGAGTGAAAGGACCAGTAACTCTTTTTCGCTTTTTGTCGATTAACGGTTGGTCGTATAAAATTTCTTCAGGTTCTAATTCATTATTTGCAAGAGTACTAATTTTAATATGGGGTAATTTTTGGTATTTAAAGCCAGAAGATACTCCTTCTGCAGGGTGCGATAATTCATAATAATCAAATAGAGCAGTCATTACTCTTTGTTTTGCAAGAGTAATTGCAACCCTCGAAGTATCACAAGTTATCCATCTTCTGCCCCATTGTTCAGCTAAATAAGCAGTAGTACCACTACCACAGGTAGGATCTAGTACTAAATCCCCTGGGTCTGTTGACATTAATAAACATCTTTGGATTATTGTTAAACCTGTTTGAACAACATATCTTTTTCCATCTGAACCGTATTGATTTTGACCAAGTGTATCAGTCCAGATATTGTTAAGTGGATTAATAGGGAAATCTTCAAAATATCGTACAAATCCTAAATTATTGTCAGTTGAATCAATTCTTTTTAATTTTACTAATCTATCCATTCCTTCTGGATATTTTGCAGCCCAGTGTCGATTATTCTTAGGATAAAATATATTTCCTTGAAATTTATAAGGTTGTGACTCTTTTGGAGGTTGTTGATTTGTTAAATCACCCAAAAGGTAAATTTTGGAATCTTTAGGTCTATTTTCATAATCAAACTTTTTATTATTCTTTTTTTCCCATTCAGCGATAGACATTCTATTTCCATCAGCTAATTCAATCCGATTATAACCTGTCGCTCCAGGTTGTCCATATTCTTTTTTAATAAATAGTGGGTGGTATTTCAATTGACTAATATCTTTACTATACCAAATAATGTAATCTCCAACTCTACTAAGAGTTTTTCCTTCAAAACCTATAGTAGAAGCATAACTAATTAAACTAACAAAATTTTTGGGACCAAATATTTCTTCCATTATTTCTCTGACATGATGAACGTTCTCATCTGAAATCTGAACAAAACAGCTTCCGCTTTCTGTTAATAATTCTCTTGCCAGTTTTAATCGGTCTCTCAAATAGGAGAGATAAGAATGAATTCCTAACTCCCAAGTATCCCTAAATGCTTTAATCATTTCTGGTTCTTGCGACAAATCTTCATCCTTTCCGTCTTTGACATCTCTTTTATTAACAAAGGGCTGAAAGTTTGAACCATATTTTATTCCATAAGGTGGATCAATGTAAATCATCTGGACCTTTCCAGACATTCCTTCTTTTTCCAAAAGAGAGTTCATGATAATCAAAGAATCTCCTGCGATTAAACGATTTGACCAATTCTGGCTATGCTTATAGAATTCAATCGCTTCTCTTATTGGTAAATTACTGCCAGATGATTCAAAATAATGGAAAAGCTGAAGTTGTGCAGTTTCTTCTTTCTTTTTTGCATTTTCAATTATGGTTAATGGATCTATTCTTTCGTGAACGTGTAAGGAAACAGTATCAACATCAAAACTCATTCCTTCTTTCTTACCTGCCCATTGAAGTTGGGGGTCTAAATGAGGATCATATTCATATTTTTTTATTCCGTTTAAATGGTCTGTTTCAGCAGTAACTAATCCAACAGGAGGATTATTTGCTCTTTTTTGTTCTTCATAAGTATATTGTTTAACTTGATCAGTAAATTCTTGAGCACTTGAACGTTCTTTAATTGGAATTTTGTTTTTTCTTGGTCTTG
>CAZKBD010000023.1:17778-21762 GCA_964550945.1 uncultured Methanosarcinales archaeon | reverse complement strand
TTTAAAAAGCACCTATATACTGCAGAAGTGTCAACTAATTACCGAATTATTCATCTGACATTTCTATACAAAAGCTTTATAAAGTAAAGGGCATTATTGGTCATTATATTAAATTTTAATCAGAAGGAGGAGAAAGCACATGAGAGACTCTAAAGGCGGAGGTTTCCGAAGAGATTTTGGGCCAAGACGAGATTTTGGTGGGCCAAGAGAGATGCATAAAGCTACTTGCTCAGAATGTGGACAAGAATGTGAAGTTCCATTCAAGCCAACAGAAGGCAAGCCAGTTTACTGCCGGGAATGCTATAGAAGTAAAAGAAAGTTTTAATTCTATACTAACTGGATCCATTATTCTTTTTATTTTTGTTATTATTTATTAGAGCTAGTTTTTAAAATAAGCATTAGAATAGTATCTCATCAACAGTTCTTTGTTCTAAACTCCGGGTTAAAGGAGTACTTTCCAACACTGGAACTTTCCATATTTGCAATTGACAATCATTATGGACATAAGGAACTTGAGTTGCTGCAGGCGATTGGCTTGCTAAACTATCATAATGACTGTCAGCAGTTTCCTGGCAAAGTACATGGGCCTCAGTATGTTTATATATATAATCCCTGTCTTCTGCTCTGAATGGGTTAACTTTACCTTTGTCATCTGTAACTTTTATCCTAACAGCATCAACAGCAGATTTACCCCTTTCTTCGAGTGTTGATTTGCTCTGTTCTACCCAATATGATGAGGGAAACAAACCCACCCAAGATTTTCCAGTTCTCCTTGCATATTCATGTGCTGCATACCAAAGCAGCTCAGGTGAATGAGAGAATTTTGCATCATACTGCTCAGAAAACTCAAGTCCTCTAATATCCCGTTGGATTATTAATTCTGATCTTGCTTCCTGGTCAAAATCAGTGGGCCTCCTGTAATTTGTTTTATTCCTTACAATGACAAGCCCGTCAGCAGTTTCAACAAAGTTAATAAAACCAATAGAGCCATACATATAATCTGAGATATAATATTGGCCGCTTAGCCCATCAAATTCCCCTTTTGCTGGGAAAAGCGAGATAGTATGTTGACTTCTATCATGAACCATCTTTTTGAAGGAATATTCTACTCTTCTTCCTCCGCCACAACCACCAGTAGTACCATAAACAGCATATGGTAAGGTGGTTTCATCAATAGCAAATGGAAATATTCCAATAACTCCGTTAAAGCCATGCGCAAACTCAAATAATAAATCTGCATAACCAGCATTTTCTGCTAAATAAACAAGACCTGTTGGAAAGTTGGATGCTCTGATAGCATCAATAACACGAGGGTCATGTAGCAAACCCGCATCAGGATGCCTTACTAATGAAGTAACATACTCTTCTGATGCCCTTTTGCCAATTAGAATTGCATTTGCAAGGTTTCTCGGATCATTCAAAGCAACCTTAGTCAAGGGTTCATAACTCTCTCTACGTGCGATTATTTGTGAAAATAACGACAAGGCCAGATGGTTGGTGTCTGAATTTTTCTCAACTGCATCCAAAACCATTGGGTCAAGAACTATATTAGATTGTAGATACCTCCACAACCATGTAAACTGAATATGATCATCAACGGAAGCTCTTACTAAATAGTCTGTCAGATTCCTGTTGCCTAAAGGCAAAGCTCTGCAGTATTTTCCCCCTCCATGTTCTGCAATATGTTGTATATTGTCTAAATGTAAATAAAAAGCTTCAAAAGCATTTATCATATTATCCCACAACTCAGTTTGTGATACCTGAGCTGCTATTGAATCTCTTATACATTTAGTTTCTTCCCATCTTTCAGGAAGCCATTGTTCGTCATCAAATCTGGACAGCTTTTCAGCTAATCCTTGCGGTAAGCTGTTTTTAAAAGATTGATATACTTTGTTATCCCTTAATTTGTCTACTTCGCTGGAAACTGAAATATTATTGGGGCAAGCTGCTCTGTCATTTGAAGGTGAAAAATGATATTTTATAACTCTATCTACTCTTTCCTCAGTAAATGGTAGGCGTGCCAATGCTAAGGGTAAAAACTGGTTTTTTTCTGTAGGTCTGTAATCCAAAACAACATCGTTTATGCCTCCTTGTTTTGCTAACTCCAGAAAGTATGATAATGTTATTGCTTCCAATCCTTTCCCAAAAATCCTGCAAGAAAAAACAAGATCCTGAATATGCCAGCTGCCATGTTCAGAAGTGTCAATTATGCAAACTCCAGCCCTGGAATAGTTGATACGCCCGCTTCTTACTCGGATAGTGTACACTCTTTTGGAGTTTGATTCTAATATGGCTTCCAGTTCCCTTTGCCCATACTCATTTCCAGAGAAGTTTAGTTGGTTAGTTCTATTCAATAACTCGCGAAATCTTGGAATATCCTGACTTACACCTGATTGTACGCTAATTGTTGTTTCCAATAATGTCGGTTCCATGGCAGGTTCATCTAACTGACTAGCCTGAGCTGCTTTTTCTTCCAGATACGCGTTATAAAACTCCCTTCTATGTCTGGACTCATAAGTGCCATCACCTTGAAATTGAGGGTCCTTAAGAACTAAATGATAATTATCTGCAAGGTCAACTCTTACACCTCTTCCTTGGAGTTTTACTTTTATTTCGTCTAGCTCACCCGGTTCATTGTCAAAAAAAGCAAAAGAATCTAACCCCATGTTTAATGTTTCAGCAATAGTCTGCAAACTTACATATTTAGGGCCAAAATTTATTTGCGGCACTAAAAATAGATCATCGATTCCAAATCTTCTTAGGGCTTCCATGCCCTGTTCTCTATCATTTCTGCTCGCAGCTGAAAGAAGAATGCCTCTTGAATCCAAAGACCTTAGAACTTCAAATCTATCAGTATATGGCTCAACCCCATCTAACCCATTTTCAATCAACGACCCATTCCATAAGGTACCATCAAGATCAGTAACTAAGCACTTTACAGGTTTCATATAATGTGAAGATTATACCTTATTTTAAATATTTAACTATTGCACAGGAGTTATAATCAATAAAGAAAACCTTTAAATTATAGCTGTTATTCTTAATAAGCATGAAGCTAGTAATCATCGGGTTAGGAGCAGCTGGATTTGCTGCTGCTTTAGCAGCTAAAAAAACAAACAGAGACACAGATATCACTATAATTGACGAAAAGGATTATGACTTGCTGCATCCCTGCGGCTTGCCGTTTGCTTTAGAAGGAAAGATAAAACTAGATGATTTGAAGCATTCGGTTAGTATTGCAGGAATAAACAAAATTAAAGGGAAAGCTGAAAATATTGATGTGAAAAATAAGATTGTAATAGCTAATAACAAAAAGATTAATTATGATAAACTGCTAATTGTAACCGGTTCGTCCCCTTTTGTTCCAGATATTGAGGACAAGGAATACGCTTTCACTGTAAAGGATATAGCATCAATAGAGAAAATAAAAGATAAGATAAAAACTGCTAAAAAAGCGATAGTTGTTGGTGCTGGCGCTATTGGCCTAGAGACAGCATTTGCGTTATCCAAAAAAGGCGTTAAAGTTGAAGTTATTGAAATGCTTTCTCATTGTTTTCCAAAGGCAATTGATGAGGATATCTCAAAGGTTTTGGAAGAATATCTGGAAAAGAAAGGCATCAAACTGGTCTTTGATAAGAGATTAGAGAAGATAAACAAAAATGATTTAACAATCTTAGCAACTGGTGTAAAGCCGAATATTGATTTAATAAAAGGAACAGGAATAAAAACAGGGGATTTTGGGATTGTTGTTGATGAAAAGATGGAAACTAATGTTAAGGATGTTTACGCAGCAGGTGATTGTGTTGAAAGCAAGAGCTTAATAAATAAAAAACAATTTGCAGCATGGATTGCGTCAACAGCTTATAAGCAAGGGACTACAGCAGGAGTAAACATGGCAGGCGGTAACGAAGAATTTAAAGGAACTTTAGCGCCATTGATATCTGTCATTGGCGATATTGAAATTGGGGCTACTGGATTTAATTC
>CAZKBD010000023.1:0-17768 GCA_964550945.1 uncultured Methanosarcinales archaeon | reverse complement strand
TTCTTTGCAAAAAAATATGGCTATGAGATTGTTGAAGGAAAAGCCAGATCAAAAACAAGACCAGAATGGTTTGGCGGCGCAGAAGATATATTTGTTAAGATAATTGCAGACAAAAAAACAGGAAAGATTTTAGGAGGACAATCAATTGGCAAGAATGTTAAAGAGAAGATTGATGTCATTTCAGCAGCAATAACCGCAGGTTTCACTTTAAAACAGCTTTCTGATCTAGAGCTAGCATATTGCCCTGCTGTTTCCCAGACTTATGATGTATTAACTCAAGCAGCTGATTTGGGTTTGAGAAAGCTTTAAGCAGGAATCAAATTCTCCACTTGGAACTCTTTAAGAAGGTTAGGATTTCTTTCTTTAACAAAAAGAATTTCTACGCCAATAACTTGACCAGCTTTATTGAAATCAATTATTGTATTTTCATCAATCTCTTTAGTGCTATCTACCTTATCTTCCCTTAATGTTATATACATTGCGTCTGCATCCGAATCATACCTTATCTTCATTTTTGTAAAGAGACTATCAATAGTTTTATAAAACTTTAGTTTTTCCTTTTTCTTATGAAACCAGAATGGTTAAAAGTGCAATTGCCTTCAGGAGAAGCTTACTCTAAAGTAAAGTCTGTATTAGAAGGAAAAACACATACAATTTGCGAGGAAGCAAAATGCCCTAATCTAGCAGAGTGCTGGCAGAAAGGAACTGCAACTTTTCTTATTTTAGGCGATAGATGCACCAGAAATTGCTTATATTGCAATGTTAAGCATGGAAAGCCTGCTAAATCTGATGCGAATGAACCAAAAAAGATAGCTGGTATTGTTAAAGAGCTTGGCTTAAGATATGTTGTTATAACCTCTGTTACAAGGGATGATATTGAGGATGGAGGATCCGGGCATTTCAGGGATACGATAAGAGCAATCAGAAAGACAACTAATGCAAAAATTGAGGTCCTAACACCAGATTTCCAAGGAAATGTCACATCTATAAGAAAAGTCCTTGCAGAAGCTCCAGAGGTCTTTGCCCACAATATCGAGACTGTTGAAAGACTATTCCCAAAGATAAGGCCAGAAGCTGATTACAAAAGGAGCATCCTTTTTTTGAAGAGGATTAAAGAATTTTATCCGAAGCAGACAACAAAATCCGGATTGATGATTGGATTAGGGGAAACAAAAAATGAGATAATAAAAACAATGAGGACTTTGAGATTGGTTAAAGTTGATATTCTGACAATAGGGCAATACCTGCAGCCAAGAGAGGATCTGGCAAAAGTTGAAAAGTATTATACGCCCGAGGAATTTGAAGAATTTAAAAAGATAGGCTATGAGATGGGATTTAAGCACGTTGAATCAGGACCATTAGTCAGAAGCAGCTATCATGCTGAGGATGCGGTCTGAGATCTTAATTCTAGTTTATAAATAGTGAGCTGTTAAGTTAGCTTTGAGTAAGCGCCCAAACGAGTTCAAAAACTTAATAAACATCCCTTGGTATGCTATTATAAAAACAATGGCGAAAATTGTCAAAGTGTTGCGCGTTTTAATTAAGGATGTAATAAAATGAAACAATCCAAATTCTCAATTACACACAAAGATAAGCCAACTGTAGAGCTTATGAGCAGAACTGACCATAAAATATTAGCCATCTGGGCAATTGATTGTGTCGAGCGTGTTCTGCCCTATTTTGAAGAAAAATACCCAGAAGACCATCGCCCCCGACAAGCTATAGAAGCACTCCAATCATGGATAAATACAGAAGTGTTTAAAATGGCAGTTATTCGTAAGGCTGCACTTGCATCTCATGCAGCTGCCCACGAAGTGGGAGAGGACAATGCAGCTCGCTCTGCTGCCCGTGCCGCAGGTCAAGCTGTGGCAACTGCACATGTTCCCGCCCATTCCATTGGTGCTGCAAATTATGCCTTACAGGCTATCCATAGAGCTACCAACTCCTCTGATGCCGATACTGCCGTAGCCAAAGAAAGAGATTGGCAATACCAACACTTGCTCGATTTGAGAAGAAACTAAAAAAATAAGAAGAATTTGCTGCAAGAAAAGTTAATTTTTTTGTTCAAATTTCCAGACGCTTGATTTACGGCTCAATAAATAGATACATTTATAAACCAGAAATCAACATCATAGCTGTAATAGGTAGTTTAAAAGAAAAAGCGATATTATTTTTCTATACTCTAGGAAAAAAGGTATTTGACTTTTTCTTGATTAAAATTTGAATGAGGTAATCAATAATGAAATTTAGAAAACTAGGAATTAGCGAATCTATACTGAAAGTAATAAAAGAAGAGAAGTTTGAAGAGCCAAGCGAAATACAAGAGAAATGCATACCTCTTGTGCTTGCTGGAAAGGATGTCATAGCTGGCTCTGCAACAGGGTCTGGTAAGACTCTTGTATTTGGCTCAGTGATCATACAAAATTCTGAAAAAGGAAAAAGGATTCAGGCTTTGATTCTGACCCCAACAAGAGAGCTTGCAGAGCAGGTTACAATGGCTTTGAGGAAATTTTCAAAAGAAAAGCCTTTAGATATAATTGCTGTTTATGGTGGGGTCTCAATCAATCCGCAGATAGACGCTCTAAGGAGAGCAGATGTTGTTGTAGGAACCCCTGGAAGGGTGTTAGACCATATCCAGAGAAAGACTATAGGGTTAGGCAATGTGAAGATACTTGTGCTTGATGAAGCTGACAGGATGCTTGATATGGGGTTTATAGATGATGTTGAAAGGATAATAAGCCAATGCTCAAAGCAAAGGCAGACTCTTTTATTTTCAGCCACAATACCTCCTGATCTGGCTAATCTTGCCCAAAAGTACATGAAAAATCCTGTTGAGGTTTCTGCGCAGAGCTATGTTGATCCTCAAAAATTAAAGCAAAGCTATTATGATATTGATGACAACTTAAAATTTTCTTTATTGGTCCATCTATTGAAGCAAGAGCATAGTGGTTTAATTATGGTTTTCTGCAATACGCAACAAAATACTGATTTTGTAACAAGAAACTTAAGATATAATGGAATTGATGCAATAGGAATCCATGGCGGGCTTTCACAGGCTAAAAGAAGCTGGACAATGGAGGAGTTTCATAAAAACAAAGCCAGTGTTCTTGTATGCACTGATGTGGCTTCAAGAGGCCTGGATATAAAAGGAGTCACGCATATCTATAATTATGATATCCCCAAAGACAGCAAACAATACATCCACAGGATTGGAAGGACTGCAAGAGCAGGCAAAGAAGGCAAAGCTGTCAATATACTTTCAAAGCGGGATCATGATAATTTCTCGCGGTTATTAAATGCCTATAATGTGGATATAACCAAAGAAGAAAGGCCCTACCTAGAAAGAGCGAAGATAAAAGAGTCAGGAATGCAAAGGGGTTTTGGCCATAGAAGGTTTGGAGTGCAGCGCCAAGGAGAAGATGGCGGAAGATTTAGAGGAAATCAAAGGTTTGGCAGCCATCAGCCAAGAAGATTCGGAAGATCGAGATCCTCTCAATAAATATTTAAATAAAAAACAACTTCTCTTGTTTATGCAATTAAGAGTCATAGATACAGGCTATAAAAATGCGTTCATGAACATGGCAATAGATGAAGCTCTTTTAACTTCAAAGCTGCCTGTTCTAAGATTTTATAGGTGGAAACCGGCTGGGCTCTCTCTCGGTTATTTCCAGGATATAAACAAGATTGATGTTGAGCAATGCAAAAAACTAGGAATAGATGTTGTAAGAAGACTAACAGGAGGGGATGCTGTTCTGCATGATAAAGAGCTAACCTATTCTTTTATTATTGGTGAAGAATTAATGCCCAAAGGGGTCATAGATTCATATAAAGTTATCAGCAAGGGTATTCTTAATGCGTTTGGTTGTATTGGCTTGAAAGCTAAGATGAACGATGAGATTGACAAAAATAAAAAATCTGATATCTGCTTTAACAACCCTAGTTGGTACGAATTAACTATTAACAACAAAAAGGTGGTTGGCAGCGCACAAAAAAGAGTGAATGGCAAGATATTGCAGCATGGCGCAATCTTGCTTGACGTGAATATCAACAGATTAGTTTCTTTATTTAATATTGATAATAAAAAAGAATTAAAAAATAAAATAAAAAATAAAATAACATCAATAAATAACGAATTAAATAAAAAAATAACCTATGATGAACTATCAAAAGCAATGGAAAAAGGCTTTAAAGAGAATTTTAAGGCAAAGATTATTAAAGATAAACTGACATATAAAGAATTAGCTTTGGCAGAAAAGCTGAGCAAAGAAAGGTATTCAACAAAGGGATGGAATTATGAAAGAGTCAATTAAAACAGAACTAGATTATTATTGGAGCCTGCTTTGGAATATATTGTGGATAGTCACTATAGCAGCTGCTTTTGTGATAACAGCTATTGCAAAGGATATTGTTGATTTTTATTTTGGAGTGTTGATATTTTGCGTTTTTGGATTGATAATAGCGATAGCATTGCTACCAATATCCAGAAAGGTTGATAAGCTGAAAAAAGAACTCATAAAATAAAAAGATTGACTGCTGAATTACCCAAGCCAGATCCATGAAGGAAAAGATTAATGAAGAAATAAAAAAGAATTTATGTGGTATCGGATATTAATTATGACGATGAAAAAAGGAAAAATTTATATAGATAATAGTCAACTTTATCTACATTTAAGTCCCCAGTATGACCTCTTTGGAGGGAATGCTGGGCTTCCTTTTTATTATAATTCTGAGGGTTATATACGATGAAAAAAGCAATTGTTTTTGTTGATGCTAACAATTGGTACCATAATGTGAAGAAATTCTATGAGCCAAGCGAGATTGATATTAAGAAAGTTGCAGAAGTCTTAAGTAGGATTAAGAAATATGAATTAATGCAAATAAGATGGTATGCTTCTATTCCGAGCATTGCAGATGGAGAGCGAATGTATTATGGGCACATGGCTTTTTTGCAGCATCTTGAGAAAAAAGGGGTGAAGGTAGTTACAAGAAAGCTACAGAGGCTTTCGAACGAAGAAATTTTGAAAAAAAGAAGGGCGACTATAGACAATCTTGACTTATGCAAAAATTGCAGGCCATTGGTTGAGTCAGTTTTTCTGGATTTGGCAGATATAAAGAAAAAGGAGAAAGGCATTGATGTCTGGGTAGCTATCGATATGATAAGGGAGTCCGTTATTGATAAAAACTGCGATGCCTGCATTTTGATTTCTGGTGACGCAGATTTTACCCCAGCACTGGAGATTATTAAGAGCCATGGCATAGAAGTTTTAACAGCTATGGTTCCATGGGGATATTCCACTGAATTGAGACAGAAGTTTGAGTATTTCATACTCAATCAAGAAATATTGAAGAAATGCTTGAGGGATTATAAAGATGACAAAAAGGAGTAGTGAAGAAATAAAAAAGTTGACTAGCAGGGTTAAAAATATGGAGGACTGGTTGAATAGACACAAAGGACTATTAGAATTTTTTATGGTATTCTTAACTTTTCTGATGGTAATTGCTACTTTTTTTCAAGGTTATATCTCCTCTCAGCAAGTAAAGGAATCAAGAAGAGCAATTGATTTACAATATACTCCTCAAATTAACATAGAAGTCAATAGCGCTCGAATCCCAACAATTTCAGATGAAACCAGCTACGCAAAAGCAAATTTTTTTGATGTTTATAAAAATGATTTGATTAAAACTCAGGATAATTTTGGAAAAATTTCTATCACTAGCGAAGTTACTATTCCAATAAACATAACATTTTATAATCTTGGTAGCATAGGAACAAAATTAGAAAGAATAAGATATAATTTTGAATGCGATGCTAAAGGAGAAAAAGATTGGCAAGTAGATATCCTAAATAATAGAGTAATTGCACCTCAAACAGAGCTAAAATATAGTAATCAACTCTTTTTAGATTTAGGACAAATACCCACTACAAATAAAAAATGCCAACTTTTATTCAAGTTTTTCTTTTATAATGGGTATAAAGAAGAAATAAAATATTATGTGCGATATCATAATTACAGTCTAAGTATAAATCAAAAATGAAGGAACAAAATTTCAAACAAACTGGAATAGGAGATTCCTTAAAATGACAAACGTAATGGTTTTTGGCTCGTTTGATGTAATACATCCAGGGCATTTGTATTTTTTGAGAAAAGCAAAATCATACGGAGATACTTTAGTTGCAGTTATAGCTAGGGATTCTACAATAGAGAAAGTAAAGGGAAAAAAGCCTAAATACAATGAAAGGGAAAGAAGGGAGCATATGAGAGAGCTGGGCTATGCTAATAAGGTCATTTTAGGTTATGAAACTGATCCATACAAGATAGTTGAAGAGATAAATCCAGATGTGATATGCCTAGGCTATGACCAGGATTCTTTCAGCGAAGGATTAAGAGAAGAAATAATCAAAAGAAATTTAAAAGCAAAAGTATACAGGTTAGATGCTTATAGAGCGTACATGTATAAGTCATCTAAATTAAAATGATTATTTGCCTTTCTTCTTCTTACCGCCACCGCAGCATCCCATCAGAATCACCTCGTTAATTCTTGATTTGGGTGGGAGTATTTTAATGTTTCGAAATTAGATAGGGGTTCCAATCCAAGAGATGCATGCTCCTTTCTTGTCTTACTCATTATTTACGAAAATATTAAAAATGTTAAGCAATTCCCCTCTTTTAGGAACATAATGGGCAGCCATCAAACTAAGGATACTACAGGGTATAGGGCTCATCGTGGTAATGGAAATTCTGATGTGGATCTTAGCCATTATTTAGCCGTTATATCAAGAACCCCTCTTCTTACAAGAGATCAAGAGCTAATGTATGCTAAGCAAGCTAAAAGTGGTGATAATCAAGCTAGATGTAGGATGATACTAGGCAACCTCAGGCTAGTTGTAAGCATTGCAAAGAAATACCTTTACTATGGTCTGCCTCTTAGCGACCTAATTGAGGAAGGCAACATCGGCTTAATGAAGGCTGCAGATAGATATAATCCTGAGATTGGCACAAAATTCTCAACCTACGCAACATGGTGGATAAGGCAGGCAGTGACAAGGTCGCTATCTAATGGCAGTAGAACTATGCGTATACCGGTTTATGTAACCGATACATTAACAGGCATAAGTAGAGATGTAGATGAACTGCGTCAGAAAACTTTTTCAGAACCTTCTCTATGGAGAATTATTGAACATTCTGCAGGAAAACGAGGATTGAGTGAAAAGCGTGTGGAAAAATTACTTGCAGTTTGTAGGGAAGGAGTTAGTTTAGATGATGCTGTTGAGAATAATGCAACCCCAAGCCACGATTTTCGCTGGTTCGATCATAACGCTATAAGCGCGTTAGAAGGAGTTGAAGCATCAGACTCTGTAGATAGGCTATTAGGTAAATTGTCTGATAGGGAAGCAAATATCTTAAGACATCGTTTTGGAATTACGGATGGAACAGCGCATACTTTAGAGGAAACAGGAGCATCTTTCCATCTAACAAGAGAGAGGATAAGGCAGATTGAAAAAGATGCATTCAGGAAATTAAGGGCGATTACAACAAGCGATCGGGATTCTTACAGGTGAATACTTCAAAGTTAAAGTCATATAGGCCCTATATAACTGAAATTTGGTTGCAAAAAGATAACTTTAAAATAACCATGTACATTCTAATGGTTTATGGAATCAATTTACAGGACCTTGCTCAAAGGGATAAGGAAATATTTTAATCAAGCCAAAATAACCAAGGCAGTTATCGGCCTTAGCGGAGGGATAGACTCTGCTCTGTCTTTAAAACTAGCAGTTGATGCTATTGGGAATGAACACATAACTGCACTGATGATGCCTGAAAAAGGGCTGACAAAAAAGGCTAATGTGGATGATAGCATTGAGCTTTGCAGAAGATTAAAAGTAAAATATTACATAATCCCTATAAATGGTTTTCTGGATAACTTCAAAAAACTACCATGGAAAAAGAATAGAATATCAGAAATAAATGTAAAATCAAGGATAAGGTCAAATGTATTGTATAATTTCGCAAATGCGCATAATGCTCTAGTCATAGGAACATCTAACAAAAGCGAGTTAACACTAGGCTATTTCACAAAATATGGGGATGGAGCAGCAGATATTGAGGTTATAGGCGATTTGTACAAAACAGAAGTTTTTGAATTAGCAAGATATCTTAGGTTGCCCACCAAGATTATCAATAAAGTGCCTTCTGCTGAGTTATTTCATGGCCATACAGATGAAAAAGAGCTTGGAGCCAGTTACAAAGAGATCGATAACATCTTAAGGATTATCAGCAGAGGAAAAAAGCCTAAAGGTGATATTGCATCCAAAATCTTAAAAAGGATAAAAGAAAATAAGCACAAGACAAGACCGGTTCCAATAATAAGAAGATGAAAACAGGATTAATCATAGGCAGATTTCAGCCATTCCATAACGGGCATTTATATGCAATAAAGAATGCCCTGAAAAAGGTTGATGAGTTAGTAATTGCTATTGGCAGCTCCCAGTATGTAAACACAGAAGATAATCCTTTTTCTTTTGAAGAGAGAATTGAGATGATTGAGAATACCTTAGTAAAAGAAGATATAGGCAACTGCACCATATTTCCTGTGCCTGATATTGGAGATGACAGCAAATGGGTTGAGCATGTCAAGGTTTTAGTGCCAAGATTCAGTATTGTTTTTAGCGGCAATGGTTTTGTAATAAAGCTGTTTAAGAAAGAAGGTTACAAAGCAGAAAAGGTGGATTTTTTAGAAGGAATAAATGGAACAGATGTCAGGGATAAAATAATAAAGAATAAAGATTGGAAGACATTGGTTCCAGAAGAGGCTGCTAAAGTCATAGATAAGGTAAATGGTGTTAAGAGGATAAAAAAGATATCTAACAGGAAATGATTACTTAAACACCTTATCAAAAAAGCCTTTGCTTTCGCTTTCTTTATCAAACTCTTTTAATAGCTCTCTTTGTCTTTTTGTCAGCTTATCAGGCACTTTAATAATGATTTCAACATTTTCGTCTCCAATACCATAGCCATGCAAATGAGGAATTCCTTTGCCTTTCATTCTAAAGATAGTATTGCTTTGCGTTCCAGCCGGTATCTTTAATGTTGCTTTTCCTTTTAATGTCGGAACTTCTATTTCTCCTCCTAAAGCAGCAACTGAAAATGGGAGTTCCAGTTTTATATTAATGTCGTCTCCATCCCTTTCAAACAATCTGTCAGGCTTCTGATGAAGGATAACATAAAGGTCTCCAGCATAGCCCCCTTTCTCGCCTGCTTCGCCTTCTCCAGCAATCCTTAAATTAGTGCCGTCTTCTGCGCCTTGAGGTATTTTTATTTCTATCTTTCTTGTCCTTTTGATGAGGCCAGTGCCATCACAAGACTTGCATTCATTTTTAACATATCTTCCAGAGCCATGGCATTTTGAGCATGTTCTTGTTGTCGAAATAATGCCAAAAGGCGTTCTTTGGGTTCTTTTTTCATAACCTGAGCCGCTGCATTGGCTGCATTCTACAATATCAGAATCTGATTCTGCGCCAGTGCCATCACATTTTTCACATTTCTCAAGCCGGGGGATGGTCAGGGTTTTGGTGGCTCCAAATGCTGCTTCTTCCAAGGTTATCTCTAGATCGTATCTCAGATCAGAGCCCCTACTTTCACGCTCTCTTCTTCTTGAGCCAAAGCTGCCTGTGCCAAAAAACCTGTCGAATATATCGCCAAAATCAAAGCTTGCTGAATCAGTAAAGTCAAAGCCAAAATCAGAGGAATCAAATCCTCTAAAGCCAGATGACCTCTTAAATGACTCAGCATCTCCAAACTGGTCATATTGGGCTCTTTTTTCATCATCTCCTAAAACAGAAGCAGCTTCATTTATTTCTTTAAATTTTTCAGCTGTATCATCTTCCTTGTTAACATCAGGATGGTACTTCTTTGCCAGATTCTTGTAAGCTTTTTTAATCTCCTCTTTGGTTGCATTCTTGCTCACTCCCAGTATCTTGTAGTAGTCTTTCGCCATTTTTATCCTAATAACTCTTTTTCAATCTTTTTTGCATAATGATAAAGCGCATCTTCTGTCCCGTATCTTTCCTTCAAATACTTAAATCTTTCCTCTAAACTTACAATCTTGTCGTTTATTACTCTTTTATCAGCATAAAAAACTATTTTTTCTTCTGTTGTTTCTGGCATATAGCTCGGTTCTCCATGATGCCACAATCCATGCCTTCGGACTATTTTTGCAACCCTATCCAATCCTAATCTTTCCAATAGCTCTGCTCCGGATTTAGCATGATCTTTATCTAACCTTGTAACATCATGCAATAATGCGCCAGCTATGACTAAATTTTTATCAACCTTGATTCCCCTCTTATCTAGCTTGTCAGCAACATCCAGAGCAACCTTGCAAACTGATTTAGAATGAGCAATGATATTTTTAGGCAGATTGCGCTCTTCCAATATCTTAAAACATTCTTCTTCAGTTGGGATTCTCATATTAAGAAATGAAAAAGAATATTTATTGTTTCTTTTTCTTTTTGTCTTTGCCTTCGTCCTTCACTTCAAAATCAGCGTCAACAACATTGTCTTTTTTAGGCTTTTCCTCATCTTCTTCTGCTGGCTCTCCTTTTGTTTCTTCTTCTCCAGAAGTTTGCTGCCCTCTTGCCTGAGATGCTTTCTGGTAAAGCTCTGTTGACATCTTCTGCACAAGCTCGTTTATTTCATCTGTTTTCCCTTTTATTTTCTCTGCATCCTTCTTCTCAGGCTTAAGCAATTCTTCAAGCTCCATTATCTTTCCTTTCACTGTCTGAAGCTCTTTGCTGTCTACTTTGCCTTCAAATTCCTTGAAAAGCTTCTTTGTTGAATAGGCTAATGTATCCGCTTGATTAATTATTTCTACATCCTCTTTTCTTTTCTTGTCTTCCTCTGCATGCTCTTCTGCTGCTTTTCTCATTTGCTCTACTTCATCTTCGCTGAGCTTATTTGGCGCTGTTATCTTTATGCCCTGCTCTTTTCCTGTTCCAATGTCTTTTGCATGAACATGCATAATCCCATTGGCATCTATATCAAAAGTAACCTCAATCTGAGGTATGCCTCTTGGCGCAGGTGGAATTCCAACCAGATCAAACCTTCCTAAGCTTTTATTGTCGCCAGCCATTGGCCTTTCTCCCTGCAGGACATTAATTGTTACTGCAGGCTGGTTGTCTGAAGCTGTACTGAATATCTGTGATTTTTTTGTCGGAATCGTTGCGTTTCTGTTAATAAGGGCTGTTCTAACTCCTCCAAGGGTTTCAATTCCTAGGGTTAATGGCGTTACATCCAAAAGAAGTATATCTTTCACTTCTCCTGCCAATATGCCTCCTTGGATAGCTGCTCCATGCGCAACACATTCCATTGGGTCTACGCCTCTTTCTGCCTTTTTGCCAACAATATCCTCAACAAACTTCCTGACAATAGGCATTCTTGTAGGGCCGCCAACAAGGATTATCTTATCAACACCAGATGAGCCAAGCTTAGCATCCTTAATTGCCTGCTCTAATGGGCCTTTGCATCTCTTGATTAATGGATCGACTAGCTGCTCTAGCTTTGCTCTTGTAATCTTTGTTGTCAAGTGTAATGGTGAGCCATCTTTTTGTGTTATGAATGGGAGGTTTATGTCTGTCTCCATTGTTGTTGAAAGCTCAATCTTTGATTTTTCAGCTGCTTCTCTCAAGCGCTGCATCGCTGTGTCATCTTCACTTAGGTCAACGCCTTCCTTTTTCTCGAATTCATCAGCAAGGTGTTTTACCAAGACAGCATCCATATCAGTGCCGCCAAGCTGAGTGTCTCCAGAAGTGGCTTTGACTTCAAAAACACCTTCGCCAAATTCCATGATTGTGCAATCTAAAGTGCCACCGCCAAAATCAAAGACAAGTATCTTGATATTGGTGTTAGACTTATCCAATCCATAAGCCATTGAAGCTGAGGTTGGCTCATTGACTAATCTTACGACATCAAGGCCGGCAATCTTCCCAGCATCTTTTGTAGCTTGCCTTTGGTTATCGTCAAAATAAGCTGGAACTGTGATGACTGCTTTATTTACTGGCTCTCCAATAAATTCTTCTGCATCTTTCTTTATTTTTTGCAGCAAGAAAGCTGATAATTGCTGTGGAGTATACTCCTTGCCCTTAAAGCTGTACTTGAAAGTTGTGCCCATCTTTCTTTTAAATGCTGTAAATGTCCCTTCTGGATTAGAAATAGCTTGCCTTCTTGCAGGCTCTCCAATAAGCATTTGCCCATCTTTTGTAAATGCTACTACGCTTGGAAATGCTTTTCCATAAGCAGTTGTTCCTTCTGCGCTCGGAACAATTACCGGCTTTCCAGCCTGCAGGATTGCAGCAGCAGAATTGCTTGTACCTAGATCAATACCTATTATTTTTTCCTTGTTTGATTTTTCTTTAGCCATTTTTATTGCCTCCTAAAAATTTTTTGTTAGTTTTATGTCAAAAACCACCCATCAGAGATGGGTGGCATGTTTAAAGCCACCTCGATAGGGAGTGGTTTTTGAGCATGCTCAGAAATTTTTCACATCACCAAGGACATTGGCTTTCAGCCACTAGCCCTAGACTAGTGGAAAATTTCTGACATTTTTATTCTTTCCCGGTTGGGGACTGGACATTCATCCCAAATAGCTAGGGATGCTGTCTTTCTCTTGTTTGGCCTCTTTTCCATGCTTGCCATGCTTTTTTCTGAGCATCTTGATCTGTTTTGGCTCTTCAATCTTGCCAAACTCAGTTTCATAATCCTTCAAGCGGTTTGAGATGAATTCATGAATCTTTTTTAGATGATAGGGGTCAACAATCACTACATTGTGCTTTACTTTTAGTATAGCGTTATCCCTGCTTCTGGGATCGACTCTTGGCGTTATGCATTTAAAATCCAATATAAACTGGGTTGGATTGAAGTTTATTGATATTTCGTGCGCAAAAAACGCATCTCCATCATCTACGCTCAAATTAATTTGTTTTTCTGGCATTTTTTTCACCTCAAACTCTTGATCTTGATGGTGCTGGAAAGGGTTTCCATCACTTTAGTTTCTCAAAATTCAATATTTTCTTTAATTCTTTTTCATCAGGGATCAATTCTTCTAATTTACCCCCTGGGAGGGTTTTATGTGTTTTCAGGTATATTGCATATTGCCTTATTGATTCTGGGTCATCTTTATTAACAAAATGATTCAATGCGAACCATATGCTTAATTGCTCGCCATTTGGGCTGCAATTCCCTACTTTGCATTCCAACGGCTTCACTGGCTGGATTTTGCATCCATTTTCATAAAAGACACATTTCCCATATGGCTTATTGTCTTTTATTGTTATTGGCCTTAGCCGTTTTGTGTTGAATTTTTCGATTTCTTCCAAATAATCTTTTTTTAGCTTTTCTTCGGTTATTTTCAAAAATTCTGAAATATTTTTTAGGTCTTCATCAACTAAAGCGCCAGAGCCATGGCTGCAGCAATGGCCGCATCTTTTGCATTCTTTTCCCAACTCTAAAATCTCATTTAGAGGCGTTTGCTTTGTTATCATTTTTTGCGACTTTCACTTTAGTGTGCCTGATAATTTTGTCATTAAGCATGTAGCCTTTTTGAAGCTCTTCTAAAATTGTGTCTTCTTCTTTATCTGATTGCTCTTTCAGTAATACCTCATGATTATAAGGATCAAGTCTTTTTCCTACACATTCAATCGGCTTAAGGCCCTCTGACTGCAGGATTGAATAAAGCTGTGCAAAAATCAGCTCAACTCCTTTTATGAAGTTTTCTTTGTCACCAGTATTTTTCAATGCAAGCTCGATGCTGTCTAAAACAGGAAGCAGTTTTTTTATTACATCTTGCTTTATGTAACATGAAAACTCTGATTTTTGCTTTTCAACTAATTTTTTGTAATTCTCAAAATCTGCCTGGATTCTTTTTAATAGGTTAGTGAGCTCTTCGATCTTTTCATTAAGCTCTTTTACTTTTGAGTCTTCTTTTGTTTCCTGTGCCTTAGCTTTTTCTTTCATATCCATTACCTCTATCTGGTTCTGTTGACCTTAAATCAACAGATTGGATGTAGGATAAACTAACTTATATTTAAATGTTTTGTTTTCTTGAAGAAATAGGGAGCTAGGAAATGCCTTACTTTTTGTTGTTTGAAAAAGATTTATAAACAAGTGAATTCTAATGTAGAATATGATCAGGTATCAGAAGATAACGATAATAAACATAAGGAAGCCTGGGCAGAAAAACTTAAACCAGGAGCTGCAATGGCTGGGAAATTCTCTGGGGTTGTTTAATCTTAGAGACAAGGATAAAAGCTGCTTCAGGGTTTTTATTGAGCTTTTGAAAGATGCAAAGCATAAACAACCTTCGACTTCTGACGAGCTTGCTGCTAAATTGGGGTTAAGCAGAGGAACAATTATACACCATATCAACAAGCTGATGGAATCGGGGATTGTAGTTAATGAAAAAAACAGATATTTCTTGAGGGTGGATAATCTGAGAGAATTGATAAACGAGGTTGAAAAGGATATTAAAAGAGCATGCGATGATCTCAAAGAGGTTGCTACAGATATTGACGATAAGCTTGAGTTATAGCCCGGTTCAGAATTTTACGCCGCGCTCTTTTTTGCTTTTCTCTATGAACTCTGTCTCTTGTGCCACTTGATCCAGCAGTTCTTGCGCTAATTCAACTTGTTTGACCCTGCCTTCAGCGCTGCAATAAGGGCATCTATTTGGAATCCTGTCTTTCTCAAATCTGTATCTGCATTTAACGCAATATAGCTTCATAGTTTAATGCAAGAAATTTTCTTATTTATAATATTTTTGGTTTTTTAAACTGTCTCGGCTTACATCAGATAAATTTTGTTTTATATAAAACGAAATCTATTTATATAACCTACTTGCTAGGCTGGATTATGCCAGAAGATAATGAAGAAATTGAAGAAAAGGAAACAATATATGACGAGGAAGGCAGAGAAGAGATGATGGATGACGATGAGCTAAGCCCTGAAGAAGAAGGATTTATGAAGGGCTATGAAGAAGCTGATGAAGAAAAGGAAGAGAAAGAAGAAAAAGAAGGGAAAGAAGAGCCTGAAGAGGAAAAAGAATAAATAGATATTTAGATTGTATAAATAGGTAATTCTATATTGTTTTGCAAAAAACAAAAAGCTTTATAAACCAATATTAAATCCTAGGCAATATGGCATTATCACAAGCAAGATCAAAGAGAAAATCAACTGGTGGAAGGTATAAGGATTTTAGAAAGAAGAGGCACCATAATATGAGCGGCCTTCCTTCTTTGACCAGATTGGAGGAGAGAAGAGTTAAAGTGCTCAGAGCCAGGGGCGGCAATTTAAAGAGAAGATTGCTTAGCACGAATATTGCTAATATTTATGATCCACAAAACAAGAAATACCAGCAAGCAAAGATAAAGACAATAACAGATAATCCTGCTAACCGACATTTTATCAGAAGAAATATAATGACAAAAGGCACTATAATAGACACAGAGATGGGAAAAGCAAAAGTAACATCCAGGCCAGGGCAGGATGGGATTGTTAATGCGATTTTAGTTAAATGATTGTTACTTCTTAGTAGTTAAATAATCGAAAGGTTTATAAACAAAAAGCCACTAAACTGATTCTTATGAACAGTATTGATAAGCTAGTAAGCATGAGTAGAATTCCTGAAGGAGTTTTGGTCATCAGCAAAAAAAATGTAAGCCCTAGAGAAGTATTTAATGAGTTAGCTGACTTATTGGCAAAATTCTATGACTCCTATAGCGGAAGAGGAGTTCCTGGAAAGATCTTTGTGCAGTGCGATGAGTTATTTGAGCCAGGTAAAAATGATTATTATTTTGAAGTTTATAATGACGAGCCAGATTTGGGCATAACCTCTAGGTATAGTCCGGATGAAACGCCTAAACCTACAGCTAGAGTAGCAAAAGCTGCCCAAAGAGAGTTAAAGCACGCAGATGTTCATGTCAAAGTATACAATCCTAAGCAAACTATAGAGCCACTCTGGGATGCAAGAGCAGATTATGCGCAGGCATGGAAAAGCTCTGAAGTTCAGGTGTTTGGGCTTTATTTTAACACTGCAGACCAAACAAAAGGCCGTTACGATAAAGGCCAGTTCATGAGATTTGTATTATAAAAATGAAAGCAAAGATTGAATTGGAAGAAGCAGTTTATGCTGTCACAAGTAATACGTTTACCGGAAAAGTTTATAGTGTTAGAAGAACTGAGTTGATGTTGTTTTGCCAATGCCCTCATTACGGATTTACAAGGGAAGGTTCTAAAGATTATAGCAGCATATATTCAAATCCCTGCACACATAAATTTGATGTGGGTTTAGGAGAAGCTGTTTTGGTTGAAGCCCAACCACCACAAGGGCCATTTGAAGGAGAGCGAAAAAATAATCTTGATCATATAGTGAGAGAAGTTATTGAAAGATTAAGTCGTTTGCCTTTTCTTGTGAGTTATGATGATGAAGCTCGAACATTAACCACTAAACGAGATGGTTCTCTTGAAATTGTTCCTTTTCTTTATCCTATTGATCCAACCAATCCTGATATACAATACCAGGCTGAGAGGGACATCCAAAAACATAATGAAAGGGTCGATGAAGACTTAAAAACTTTTGGGAGAGGAGAGCGATATAGAGCAGTAACAACTGATCCTTTAACACTCAAATCAGCGGTTCTTAGGCAAGTTGTTGCAAGAAATGTGTTAGAAGGCTATTTTATTAGGGAATTCTTAAGATTATCTTATGAAGAAGTAGCAGAACAGATACCTTGGACTGTTCATTGCCTGCCAACTAGAAAATTAAGGCAGGTCTACATGGCATTAATGCAGACTGAAGAAATTAGGCCTAGAGTTGGAGAAAATAGATCTAGAAGAGCTGTAGCGAGACCATAACAACTCATTTCACAAGTTTAACCATATTGGTAAGCCCGTGTCTTTCTTTTGCAATAAGATTTTTATTTTGAAGGCTATAAAGAAGCCTTGTAACTTTTACTTTTGATAGATTGAGTTTTACTGCTAATTTGTTTTGCTGTATCTCTCCGTTAGCCTCGCGCAAGGCAGCAATAACCTGCTTTTCCTCTTTTTTGAGCAATGGAAGGATAACCTCATAAACATCTGGTTTTGATGCAGTTTGATTAATTTGTTTTATTTGGTCTGAGTTATAAAATAAGTATATTGATGTTGAGCCTATCAAGAATGCGCTGACAACCAAAAACAATACTTCTGCCAGAGAAAAATATTCTGAAGTTGAAGTGGTGATTTGCTGGCCAGACTCTAAGGTTATTTGTATTGGTTGTGGTGTGAACAGCTTATCAAACAGCAAAAATAATGCTGCGATCAGTACAATAACCGAAATGATGATCTTAAACTTAGGCATATAAAATTAGTCTTTGCCAAAAGTATATAAATCTTTTCTTGAAAAAGTTAGTAGTTTCAAAAAAATGAAACCAGTTACAGGTAAAATATATATGTTGTTTCAACTATACTGAACATAAACAAGCATGATCAGGTGGTACTATGAAAAAAAATAATAATCCAACAAGAGTTTGGAAAATAGTGGCAATTAGTTTTATTGTAATTTTTGTGTTGTTTGTATTTGTGGGCCTAATCAAATCCCATAATATCAAATCTTCATTTGTTAAGCCCTCACAGGATCAGATTGAACTTGCAAAAAGGATAGCTGCAGAAAAGTTACAATCAGCAAATATTAATGCATCAACCTTTCAGATTACGGTTGGAGAGAGGGGGCAAAAG
>CAZKBD010000022.1:4619-22326 GCA_964550945.1 uncultured Methanosarcinales archaeon | reverse complement strand
GATCTGCAGCAGAAGGACATAACCCTTGATCAGGTAAGAACTGCAGTAAAATGGACAAATGAATCAGGAATAGCATCAAGAGGATATTTTATTGTCGGATTGCCGGGAGACACAAAAGAGACCATCAACAACACAATAAAATTTGGGAGATCATTAGGGCTATCCTATGTGGGAATATTCATGTTCACCCCCTATCCAGGCACTTTTGAGAGAAAATATAAATTAGAGGATTATGGCACAATTCTGGCAAAAAGCTGGGATGATTATGTTACCACCTCTGAAAAGCCTTCTTTTGTACCTAAAGGAATGACTGCAGAAGAGATTACAAGAGCATACAAGAAAGCCTATTTTTTGATGCATCTCAATCCAAGGACTATCATAAGCCTTTTGAGGTCTGCTAGGAGCTTTTCAAAGATTAAATCATACATAAATGCGTTTTTCTGGAGCTTTGGATTAAAGAAGTAAGCTAAAGTTTGAAGCGGCGATTTTGGCTATTTTTTCTTTGCGATTGCAATGATATTCTCTCCAAATCCAAGGTTGTTCGGGAAAAAATAAAACGTTTTTGTCAGAATATCTTCAACATTTATTTTTTTTAATAGGTTCCTAATTAAGATAGGCAATGGCAGTTCTCCTATCCCTGTATAAAGCTTGATAACCATAAATCCGTTTCTCTCAAGTAACCTTTTCAAGTCTTTAGGCCTAAAATACCAAAAATGGGCTGCTTGGAGATATTCATGCAGGAAGAAGTTACGGCTCCATGGACTGTAAAGCCAGAAATTGTGCAGATTAGGAACCTCAATGTAAACAATACCCTCCTCCGAGAGCATTCCTCTTAATTTTTTTAATTGTGATTCAGGATTGTATAAATGCTCAAGAACATGAAACATGCTTATTATATCAAACTTCTCATTTTTTAATGCCCTATCATCAAAATCAGAAAATATGCTCTTTAGCCCGTATTCTTTCCTTGCGTAATCGAGATACCTTTTGTCCATATCCATTCCGGAACACTCATAGCCTTTCTCTTTCATAAACCTTAAGAAGGTTCCTTCTGCGCATCCAAAGTCAAACACTTTCTTGTAATTTTTACCTCTCAAATATTTTTGAATATGGCCTACCCTTCTTTTGGCATTCTTTTTGGATTCTCTCAAATGAAAATCAAATTCATCCTGGCTGTATTGGTTGCGGTATTCTTGGCTGTAATATTTGATAATATCCGATTCAGTTGGCCGGGGGTTCATGTAGGTAAAGCCACAGCTTTTGCACTTAACGATCTGGCAATGTATATCATGCCGTAACCTGGTGCTCAAAACCGAATAATCATTTGAATTGCACATTATACAAGAAATCTTTTCTTTAAACCAATCAATCTCAGCCATTTATTTCCCGCTTTATCTTCTTACCGACCAACTTATAAGTCCTTTGGTATCAAAGTTAAAATCCAGAATCTTGCCGCCAGCGCTCTCAAGTTTCTTTGTTACGTCGTTCTTCTTCAATACAGGGCAGAAAAAAAGCATATAACCTCCGCCACCAGCACCTAATATTTTGCCTCCTAACGCTCCATTTTTTATTGCAATGTCATAAAGCTTGTTTATATAGCTATCAGAAATCTTTGCATCCAGCCTTTTTTTGTTTTCCCATGCTTCATGGAGAAGATTGCCGAACTCTTCCATTTTTCCTCTTAATAACGCACCCTTGATACTTAGGGTTATCTCTTTCAATCTTGCCAAAGCCATCATCACGTCCTCTTTTTTGTTTACATAACTTTTTTTCTGGTTTTTGATAATATCTCCGGAGACCCTGGTTTTTCCAGTATAACACAAAAAGAGGTTGCTATTAAGCTCACTTAAGATTTCTTCCTGAACCCTTAATGGATGGACTACTATCTCTTCCTTCTGGAATTCAATAAAATTGAAACCGCCAAATATGGTAGCATACTGGTCTTGCCAGCCGCCGTCAATCTTTATTTCTTCCCTTTCGGCTTTGTATATCAAATCAGCAAGCTGGTAGTCATCAAGCCTTTCTTCTTTTAGGTGGTTTAGCAATCCGGCAACTACTGCCGCAATTGCCGCAGAGGATCCAAGACCAGAACCAGGAGGAACATCGCTGTGGAGGTATAAATCAAAGCCAAATGCCGGGTTGAGTAATTTAATGACAGCTTTTATGAGGTCCAGTTTTCCATCATACTGTATTTCACTAATATGCTCTATATTTTCTTCAGCATCAAAATCAAAAGATTTTATGCATATCCTGGAATCGTTTCTTTTTATTAGTGTACCATGGCAGTATTTATCGATAGTTGTGTTGAGAACATAGCCCCCATAGCTCCTAAAATATTGGTCTATGTCTGTTCCTCCGCCAGCAAAACTAACTCTCAAAGGCGCTTTTGCCCGGACTATGGACACTTCCTTCGATTCTTCCCTTAGGTCAGTATACAAAACAATATCCCTGACAATGCCTTTATCATCAACAAGAGGGATATGTCTTATTCTTGGATTGATTAGGCTGCGTATCCTCTCTTTTGGCCATCCCACTTTCGCGGTTACCGGATTTTTGATCATTACATCTTGTATTTTACGATTCAGGTCATCCTCCTTTATGATAAACCTGCGTATATCCCCATCAGTTATCAGGCCTTTCAGCTTTCTTTTTTCATCTACAATCAATGCGATACCTAATCCGGAATTGTCCATATTTATCATCGTGTCCTTTACAGAGCAGCCTTCCTTCACAATTATAGACTCAAGGATATCCTGCTGCAGCTGGCTATACGATTCAGGAACACCAATATCTATGAAATAACCATCCCAAACATGGGAATTTAATTCACATTTTTTTACAAGAATAGGAAAAATCTCTGTCTCTAAAGATACTTTTTTGTTTTTGGGGATATAATCCAAAAGTTTTGGCTCAAACAGATAAACTCCCCCATTTATATATTCCCCTTTGCCTGCTTTTTCAGCAAACGATATGACTTTTCCTTCATTGTTTATCTCTACTCCGCCATATCTAGTCATCTCCTTTGATTTAGTTATCCCGATTGTGAATCTGCTTTTTTTATTGTTATGGAACTCAAGCAGCTTGTTAAAGTTGATTTTAGCATAAGAGTCGCCATTTAATACCAGGAAATGTTCGCCTTTTGGTATAAATCTCTCAGCATTTTTTATTGCTCCTGCAGTGCCAAGAAGCTTTTTTTCATAGGAGTATTCAATTTTAATCCCTAATCTTGACCCATCTCCAAAATAATTGTTGATATAGTCGCCCAAATAACCCACACAAAGTACAATATCAGTAAAGCCGTATTTTATCAGCCATCTGATTTGATACTCTAAAAATGGCCTCCCTCCGATAGGAGCCATGGGTTTGGGAATATCCTGTATCACTGACCTAAGCCGCGTCCCAAGTCCTCCAACTAAAATTAATGCCTTCATTTTGATGCAAGAATGTTTTTATAATATTTAATTGTTTTTATTAACCCTTTATTTAGGCTTGTTTGGGGTTTCCATCCGATCTTCTTTAGTTTTGTGATGTCTGCTGTCAATTTAGGTATCTCGACTTTCCTTTCCACATTGGTGTATTCAATTATTTTTTTTGGTGGTACTAACTCGTTAATATCTTCTGCAAGTTTGCCAATGCTTATTGCTTCACCAGCCCCGAGGTTGTAGGTTTCGCCAATTGCAGATTTTTCCTTGATAACAGTTATAAAAGCTTCAATCGCGTCTTCAATAAACAAGAAATCCCGGATAGGAGATTTGTTTTGCAGAGTTATTTTATCGCTTGATACGGCTTGCGTGATTATTGTAGGGATCACCAGATTAACGTCCTGCCCTGGCCCAAACATACTAAAAGGCCTAATAACTGTTGTTTTTAGGCCATAACTCTCGTCATACCCTCTAACTAGTAACTCGCCGATTGCCTTTGAGACAGAGTAAGGGTTGTTTGGATTAACAGCATGGGACTCATCTATTGGCAGATATTTTGGAATGCCATACACTTGGGATGTGCTTATAAACACAAATCTTTTTACATCACTAATCCTTGCAGCCTCTAGGATGTTTTGGGTTCCGTCAACATTAACTCTCATTGTTAACAAAGGGTTTTCAACTGAGAAGGGTATAGAAGAGATGGCAGCAAGGTGATAGACTACATCCGGCTTGAGTTCAATAATCTTTTTAATAACATCCTTATTCGAGATGTCGGCATCAGCAATTCTTACTCCTTTAGGGAGGCCTCTCGTGTTTTTGTCCTTATCAAGAGCAATAACCTCATTCTCCCTTGCTAACTCTTCAATCAAAAACTTTCCAACAAACCCATTAGCTCCTGTTACAAGAATCTTCATTTTAAATAAGGAATAAGTTTCTGCATAGCAATTACAAATTCTCTTCCGTTTTGCAAATGGCCTCTCCATATTTCAGGTATCAGCCCATATTTATAATCCTTGAAATACTCTAGTGCCTCTTTCCAGTCAATGTCTCCTGTTCCTATCTGAACTCCTTCGCCATTTACGCCATATGCGTCTGCTAAATGCAGTTCTCTGATAAAAGGTTTTACCATTTTAATAAAATCAACTAAGCTTCTCTTGTAAACATTGCAGTAAAGCTGGGCATGGGCAATATCAAAGCATATGTTATACTTATAAGTTTCACAGAACCATTTTATCTCTTCTGGATCAATAAATGTGTTAAGGTACCATTGGCCGCCAAAAAACCATCCAAGAGGAACCTGATTTTCAGGCAATAGCTCAACCCCTTTTGCATCTATTTGCGATAATGATTCAACAAAATTCTTCATAAGCTGGGGGTCTTTCTCTTTGATTGGCTTTAAGCTCATTCCACCGGCATGAAATATTATAAATGGCTTTTTGGTTTTGTAATATCCTTTGAGCTCATTGGTCTTATCTATTGTTTTTTGTAATGTTTCTATTGCTACTTTTCTGTATTCTTCTTTTTTTGAGCAGTAATCAAGCAGGTAATCCTTATAGTATTCTGGAGCATGAACAGCCAATTCTGTGTCATATCTCTTATTAGGTATACCCAGCTCAAGGTCTTTATCAGTAAAATGGAATTCAACTAATTTTGGTTTGTAGACCATTAAATTATCTATATCATTATACCTGACTTTCAATCCCCATCTCCTGCACTCATCTTTAGGTATAGCTATCTTTTGCTCTTCTATATCGTCCTCAATAAAATAATCCTCTTTCTTGATATCTCTCTTGATAACCTTTCCAACTAGTTCATTTATCCTTTGGGGTGACAGGCCTTTTCCAGGGCTCTTTATGGTTATATCCTCTCTTCTTATTATCTCTCCTTTGTTGATGTTTCTTGAAGCTAAAATGCTTTTTCCAAGAAGATCCCTTGTTATTATCTCTCCCCTTGTAAAATGTTTCTTATAGCTTCCTTTTGCTTCTTCCACAACCCGGATATCACTAACCATTTGTTTGAACTCTTCTGGTTCTAGGCTTGCTTTATGGTCAGGGCCTTTCATTCCTCTGTCAAGGGTTATATGCCTTTCAATAACACAAGCCCCCATTGCAGCAGCAGCAATGGAGATTGCTATCCCTCTCTCATGGCCAGAATATCCAATTGGCACATTGAATTCTTTTCTTAGCGTTTCCATAAACCTTAAATTTATTTCAGAAGGGGGTGCAGGATATGTGCTGTTGCAGTGTAAAAGCACAAACTCAGCATTTAATCTTTTTAATGTGCTAACCGTAATTTTAATCTCGTCCAGCTGGGAGATCCCGGTAGACAATAAGATTGGTTTTTTCTTTGACGCAATATACTCCACCAAAGGGATATTTGTCAGATCAGGAGACGCAATCTTATAGAATGGAATGTCAAGCTTTTCAAGAAAATCCACGCTTTTTTTATCCCACGGAGAGCAGCTGAAAATAACCCCCTTTTGTTTGCAATAATCTACTATCTTGTTGTATTCCTCATCAGTTAACTCTGTCTCCTTCAATATAGGCAGTGCGTATTGAAATGCTTGCTCTCCCTTGTTTGGATTTTCTATAAGCTCTTCTTGATAAACATCTTTAATAGTTCTCTTCTGAAATTTTACGCAATCTGCACCAGCGTCCGCAGCGATATCTATCAATTGTTTTGCTGTATCAAGTTTACCGTTATGGTTTAACCCTATCTCAGCAATGATAAATATTGGGTCGTCTTTCCCTATTGCTTTACTGCCAATTCTCATACCCTCGGAAATAGGACCATCATTTATAAATATTGTGGATTAGATATTCAGCTCTTAGAATAAACAGGGTTATGGAATTTATTTACAGAAAAGTCTGCAATTTTTCTTAAGATCATCAAGCTTCTTGGGCCAAGAAGCCCTGTCTTGATTATTGGTTTCTTGTATAGCCAATTTACATAGTCAGCATCAATTATCTTTACCAGCCTATTGTTAAAAACCTCTGTCCCGGGAAACGGCAGCAAAACAGTCCAGACAGAGCTGTCTAGATTTAATGACTTGGCAAAAGCTATTGTCTTTAGAAAAGTAAATATGTTTTCTCCAGGCAAGCCAATCAGGAAAAAACCATGTCTTAATAAACCCGCTTTTTTGGCTGAATCTAAAGAGTCTTTGATCTGTTTTAAGTTATAATTTTTTTTAGCTATTTCAAGCAGCTTTTCAGACCCGCTTTCTATGCCTAAATCTACTTGCTTGCATCCAGCTTCAGCCATCTTCTTGTAAAGTTCGTAATCTGTTTTGTCCGGCCTTGTGATGCAAGACCACTCTAAATCCAGCTTCTCTTTGATTATCATGTCGCATAATTCAAAAACCCTTTTTCTTGAAGCTGTGAACGTATCATCATGGAAATGCAGGCATTTAAACCCATACTTGTTATGAAGTTCCAGGATCTCTTCAAAAACATTTTTCGCGCTCCTTAGCCTTATGGTTCTTCTCCACGTTATTGGGCTTGAGCAAAAAATACACGCATTTAAGCAACCCCTGCTGCTAATCAAATTAGTATACCTATCATATCTGAATCTTGCCAGTTTTTGTGTTGGATAATCGTTAATATGCACTAAATCGCGTGCAGGAAAAGGCAATACATCCAGATCTTTTATAAATTCCCTGTCTTCATTATGCACTATCTTTCCGTCTTTTTTGTAGCTAATCCCTTTAATATTAGAAAAATCTTTTTCTTTAAACTTTCTTAATATATCCAGAAAGGTTAACTCCCCTTCGCACCTGACTACAACATCAAATCTGCTGTTTTTTAAAATATCCTCAGGTATTGGAGTAGCATGTGGCCCCCCGATTATTGACAATTTATTGTGCTTGTGGCATATCTCAGCTATCTCAGCAGCATACTTAAACTGGCATGTTGAGCCTGTTACAGCTATAACATCTGCATTCTTTATCTTTGCTTCTAATCTTTCAGTTGGAAGCTTAAGCAAAGAGTCATCTACTACTTCTATATCTTTGAATCCGTTTTTTCGTATAAAAGAAGCTATATATAGCAGGCCTAATGGAGGGACTGACAAAGCCTGTGGATCTAAACTTTGCGGATTAATGAATAATATTCTCATTGTTCTAGATCAATTTTCTTTTGTTTTATCATCTCTTCAATTAACCAGAAGTCAAATTCATCATTTATATCTAATGCTTTTTTCTTGTCAAGGAGATATGGGAATATCTTCCCGCCCATCCTGTTCTTTTCTTTTCTCAGAAGATCTGCGGTCATCACGTAAATTGATCCAACCTCATGGTGTTTTGGCTTGATTTTTTGTCTTAAAGGCCTTTCTTTGTAATTATATTGAGGATTAAAAGAGCCATCTTTTTCTATCTCCCCAAACCATGAATAGTAATAATCCTCAAAAACAGAAACAACTGAATCTGCATTCTTCTTGATTAACAGTTCTATAGCATTGTCCACATCTTTAACTGCTCGTAAAGGGCAAGTTGGCTGCAGAAGCACTATAACATCCACATTGTAGCCTTCTTTTTCTTTTAAGTAATCTACAACATGCTGTAAAGCAGGCTCTGTAGCACAGCTGTCAGTTGCCAATTCTTTTGGCCTCATTATCACTTCTGCCCCTAATTTTTTAGCTATTCCAGCAATCTCACTGTCATCAGTAGATACTATTGTCCTGTTTATGTATTTTGATTTTAAAGAAACCTCGATTGAATACTTTATTAAGGGTTTTCCTGCTAATAATTTTATATTTTTCTTGGGTATCTTTTTTGAACCGCCCCTGGCAGGTATGATAGAAATTATATTCTTTTTCATCGTATCAAGTTATACTTTTTGTCTCCAATAATCAAGTAGATCCTTTAATGTTTGCTCAAATGGTATTTCAGGCTTCCAGCCAGTGGCGTTAACAAACTTGTCTATACAAGGTATTTGTAGCGTAACATCAGAAGGCCTTAGCAATTTTGGATCAACCTCTACTTTGATTTTATCTTTTAATGGAGATAAACTTAAGAGCATATCAAGCATCTCCCTTATTTTCATAGTCCTGTTTCCACCAATATTGTAGACTTCCCCGGGTTTGCATTTGTTTACGAGCAACCAATAAGCCTTAACAGCATCTCTTACGTCTGCGAAGGTTCTCACTGACTCAAGGTTTCCTACACGCAATATAGGCTTTTTTTTCTTCATTTCTATCTCTGCGATCTGTTTTGCAAATGCGGATGTAACAAACACCTCCCCTCTTCTTGGGCCTGTGTGAGTGAACATCCTGGTCCTTATTGTTTTAAGGCCATAAGATAAGAAATATTGATAACCTATCATGTCCTCGCCAACCTTGCTTACAGCATAGGGGCTTGCTGGTCTAAACTGGTTTGTTTCTTTTATTGGAACTTCGTCTTCTTTAACCTGGCCGTATACTTCGCTGCTTGAGCAAATATGGATTATTGGGTCTGTTTTGCTGAGCCTTACAGCTTCCAATAAATTTAATGTACCTATTATATTTGTTTGCAAGGTTGCTGTAGGTTCGTTAAAGCTGGAAGGCACATAGGACTGAGCTGCAAGATGGAATATCACATCAGGTTTAATTGACAATATAGCTTCATTAACTGACTTTGCATCCAACAATTCGCAATTTATAAGGTGGATTTTATCTAGAATATGGGCTATATTGTCTTTTGGGCTTCTCCATCTATAAGTTCCATGGACTTCTACGCCCTTGTCCAATAATAATTCAGCCATATGGCTTCCGACAAAACCAGTTATTCCTGTTATAAGCGCTTTCATTCTTCTTAACCTTCAGATTGATAATTTTGCTTGTTTTAAATAATCTTCGTTTTTGTCCGTTTTTCCAATATCTCTTGTATAAAGAGTGCTATCCTCTTATTGGAGTTTCCATCTATCTTGTAACAATGGCTGTAAACAAATCTTTTTCTCAATTGCTTCATCGCTTTTTTTGTTTTTTCACCATATAATGCTTGTTTGATATTCTCTTTTAATTCAAACTCGTTATTGCTGACCCTTATTGACTTATGGTTTCCAAACATATCTGCATAACCTTTTTTGTACAAGTCAATTATTATTGATGGCTTATCTAATATTGAAGCTTCTAATATTGTTGTGGAATACGCAGTTACTAGCACATCACAGACAAATAGTATTTTGTTTATATCATAACCCTTTATCAAAATAACATTCTTTACGCCGCTGTTTTTTATGGCTTCCCTATGCAAATCTAAGCTAATCTCACGCGGATGCACCTTGACTATAAGTTGCGCATCATCTAAATCCTTTATAGCTCTGCATGTTAAATAAACCATATTCTTGGTTTCTTCTTCAAGTTGAAGAGGTTGTGTTGTCAATACAATAATCTTCTTTTTGGGGTCTATCCCCAGTTCCTTGCATATGCATTCCTTTTTGAAATTCTTCTGAACAAAATTAAGTGTGTCAAACTTCGGATAGCCTGTTACCCTTATCAGGTCTCTGTTATAAATGCTATTCCTAACAAGAAAATCTTTGTAATATCCACCGAATACTGACATATATGCAAAGCTTTTGGATAGTTTAGGTGCAGGGAGTTTTGAAACGAAGTCTATACAATAAGTTATCGCCCCGTGTTGGATGCCTAAACTGGGCATACTCCTTTTGGAGCAATAGTTTATTGTCGTCTTTTCAATAAAACTCTGGGGTGAGAAACTACATACCAAATTGGGGTCTTCCTTTTTTATCAGATTCCTGATTGTTTCTATATCTATCAAAATATCCAACAAATAACTTCTGAAGAAAAAGTCAATTCTTTTAAGCAATATATTATTTAAGCTTATGCTTTTATAAAAGAGAATCTTTGATATCTCCTCTCTGCGATTGTTCCATTCCTCCAAGGTTTTTTTGTGAGCAGACGCGGCTCTTAGGATTGATTTAAGCGTTGTATACTCTTCGATTGGAATAATTTGGGTATCATTTATTCCTTTTGGCAATTTCCTGGCACCAAGTTTGTAATCTAAGGGTATATCGAGAATTATTGATTGGCAACTCTTCGGCAGATAACCTATTATTGGTTCAAACAATTCTCCTTTCTTAATTGTTTTTTCATGGGGGTTATAAATTATTTCATCTCTGTTACAAAACATTAATGCCTTTTTTTTATAATCGTTTTTAATCTCTTTTTTAAACGGCTTAAACGATTCCCAATATATCTTTCTTAGAATCTTTCTTATCCTTTTTGCTTCGACAGAAAGAAGATGGCCTTTTATATCTTTAAAATTGTCTTTTACTTTGCTTTTTATATTTTGTCCTGTACCAAGTGCAAATATCCTAGGTTTAATCTTCTTTGAATCTAGGACAGGTTTTATTACATCTTCAGCAAATGAATCAATCCCCATCAGGATAACTTCCTGAGGATTTTCTGTATCTAATATATTGCTAATAGTTATCAACTCTTCCAGTTTGCTTGTGAATGATTTGCAGTAAAGAGAATCGTAAAACAAAAAGTAATTTAGCAGATCCAAGACATGGGTGTTGTATTCTTCAAAAAAATTAAGGAAACCCCTTCTTTTTATGGCGCTTAATGCAACAGAATTCAAAAGATCAGTCGCTTCTTTTTCAATGGAGATGTTATTAGGATATTGTTCTGGTTCTTTGCAAGCAAGCCCTTCTCTTTTAAGGTGGGTTGTAATCTCCTTGTTCAATGATACAATTGTTATGGGGGCCGTAGGAAGGTTTTTTGTTTTCCTTATCTGCTCTTTATTATAAATAAATACAAGGGAGTTTACCATATTATTGAATCATTTCTTGGAATTTATTTTTGAATGCAGCAACACTCATCTCTTTAGTGTATATACTAGCTTGTTTTTTGCAAAGTTTTGATAATTTTTTCCTTCTATTTATGTCCAACCACTTGGCTGTTTGTGCGATATCAGCAGCATCTGGGTTTATTACTAATCTTTTTGAAACTTGTTTTACTAGGTCAGCAGTCCCGCAGTGATTTGTAACAATGGGGGCCATACCTGCACACATGGCTTCAAGGATGTTTATACCGAATGGCTCGTGGCGTGCAGGGTTGATATACATGCCGCACCTCTTTATATACTCCTCTGGTTTTTTCACTAATCCGGGCGTGATTATATTTTCATCTTTCAATCCTTTAAACCTATCCTCAAATGGTCCGACCAAGTATAATCTGCCATTGAGCTCTTTTCTTAAGTCCTTAAACGCTTTTATCAAAATGTCTGTTCCCTTTTTGTAGTTTTGGTTGCTTACAAAGCATATATCATTTGAATCCAGGTCGGCATTTACCTTTGAATATCTCTCAACATCAACGAATAAAGGAACAACCTCTCTCGGAATATCTCTTGTGTCTTTTATAAGGGAATCCATATATCTTGACGTCGAAATGATTCCATCTACTTTTTTTAATAATTTAGAATATGCCCATTTGGTCCATTTTGAAATAAATTGGTAGTCATAAAAAAAAGGGTCGTCATTTATCATTATTATCTTTGAATCCTTCCTTTTCTTTAATATAACTGGCAGAATGCAGCCCATGCCCTCTATGAGATACACATCCGCTTTAGGTATTTTTATTGAGTAAAAGGCGGAAAGCCCATGGTGAATAAGCGGGATGTTGAACCGCGTAAACCTAAGCCTGTTTGGGAGGAATGGATAGAATTCGCCTGTAATTGATTTAGCCCACTCTAAATGGGCCTCGTGCGGATCCCAGTATATGAACACTATCCTCCTTGGTTTCATTGTTTTTAGTGTAAATGACTGTAGTTTTTAAATATTTAGTATCCTTTATTCATAAGATTTAAAAAAGGCCATGGGTTATTGAGGGTAGTTTATGAAAAAAGTAATAGTCTTTTTGGATCTTGATGGCTGGTGGGATAAAAAGTATAATAAGATATTTGATATAGAAAAAAATACAAAGGGCATATTAGCTCTTCTGAGAAAATTTAGGATTAAAGCAGTGTTTAATGTTCTGGGAATTGTAGCAGAAGAATATCCTCATCTTATAAAAAAAATCTACGATGAAGGCCATGAGATAGCATCTAAAGGGTATAAACATGAGAATTTCTCTCAATTGTCTTCTGCTGGGCTAAATAGCGTTTTGGAAAAAACAGAGGATGCTATTTTTAAAATAATAAAGGAAAAACCAATAGGGATACGATCTCCTTGGTTGATAAACAACAAAGAAATCTATTCTATTTTTAAGAATAGGGGGTATAAATGGGCCAGCAACAGCCATCTATTATTAAGAGAATCTCTTGAAAAACCTGGCGCAAAAACCAACTTTTTTAGCATCACTAATTTTGGCAGGTTGTTTATGTCTTTAAAATACGCGGTCGTTTGGAAAAAAAATCCATATGTTGTCAATGGTATTTTAGAGATTCCTCTCCTCTCATCTTATGAACGGGAGTTTTTAGACATGGTATGCGTTACCCAAAATACGCCAAAAATTTGGATTGATTATGTTATAAGCTCTCTTAAGACACAATATAATGGGCATAAAAATTATTTTAATCTTAATTTTTGTTGTTGGGCAATAGGGACAGGAAACAGATTAGGTATTCTTGAAAATATCCTGAGTTATATAAAAGGAGAAGAAGGTAAATTCATTTTGCCAAGGGATATTACAAAATGAAACAAACAACCGTTTTTTTTGATTTTGAAGCTTGGTGGGAATCCCCTCAAAGAGGAAGGTTTGATATAAAGAAAATAATCAAGGGTGTCACTATCGTGCTTGATAAGTATAATGTCCAGGCAGTTTTTAATACATGCGGTGCTGTTGCAGAGGAGTTTCCTGAACTGATAACCCTGCTTTATAATGGGGGCCATGAGATTGCCTCGCATGGATATAGGCATGAAAATTTTAGCCAATTGTCACAAGACGAGCTTCATGGGATCCTTGGGAAAACAGAAGGCATTATCTTTAAACTAACAAAAGAAAAGCCTATTGGAGTAAGATCGCCTGGTTTGTTACACAACTCTATCGTTTATGATGTGGTGAGGTCTAGAAAGTACAGGTGGGTCAGTAATCATTATAATTTATTCCCTGAAATGTTTGGTAGGCCAGATGCTCCTGGCTCTATTTTTAACACCCATTTTGTTGCAAGAAAGATTACAAAAATAAATAACCTTCTTTTTGCAAAAAAAAGGCCCTATCATGTAAATGGGCTTTTAGAAATCCCTCTGTTGTCTTCGTTAGAAACAGACCTATTGAATATTTTACCTGCTCATCAAAATTCGTCTGAAGCATGGCTAAAAAGCGCTTTTGAAAATCTTAAAAAACAATACAACCAATCCAGAGAATATTTTAATCTAAACTTCCATCCCTGGTTTATTGGAAGCAGCAATAGGATCACACTATTAAAAAACATCCTTGGCTATCTATCTTCAAAAAAGGAGAACAAGTTTGTATTGGCAAGAGAGTTATTAACATGAACAATAAAAAAGTCGTTTTTATTTACCCTAACTTTTATAGGAGCGTTAAATACAAAATAGAGGGAAATGTAAGAGCAACACCCCTACCGCCATTAGGGCCATTAGCGTTAGCTTCTTATATAGAAAAGAAAGGGTATGAGCCGAAGATTATTGATATGAGGCTTGATTGTAATGATATAAACTTAGTTCTTGAAGAAACAAGAGATTCTATTTTAGTTTGCATTTCTGCAATGACTTTGCAGATTAAGGATGCATTAAAAATATGCGAAGCAATAAAATCTGAGAATAAAGTTCCTATAGTCTTTGGTGACTCTCACGCTACATTGTTTGCGGAGCAAACCTGTAGCGATCCTTTGGTTGATTTTGTTATAGTCAGAGAGGGGGAAGAGGCCCTGTTGGAGTTGTTAGGGGCGCTGCAAGGAAAAACGGATTTTGAGCATATTGGAAATCTGGTTTATAAAAAGAATAGCAAAGTGATCATAAACCGCCTCAGAGAATATATGGACATAGAAAATCTTCCACCCTATAACTACGATCTCCTGCAGCTTGACTATTACATCCAATCACAAACCCAATACGAATTTAGGCAGGTTAGAAAGTTAGCTATCGAAACAAGCAGGGGATGCCCGCATAGGTGCGCTTTTTGCATTAATGCTCTTGTTGGCAGGAAATGGAGGGCCAAGAGCGCTGAGAAAGTGATTGGCGAGATAAAACACCTTGTTGAAAAATATAAAGTTGAGCATATAACCTTTATTGATCCAAACTGTTTTGTTAATGCAAAAAGGATTAGGGAGATTGCGCATGGCATAATCAACAATAGGCTTAATATAACCTGGGATGGAGATTGCAGAGTTGATTATTTTACAAAAGGGATACTTGATGATGAAACCGTCGCTTTGGTAAAAAAAAGCGGCTGCCATAGGCTTATTTTCGGTGTTGAATCAGGATCATCAATTACTTTGGAATTAATAAAGAAGGATATAACTATAAATGATGTTTTAGAATGCGCTAGGATATGCAATAATCATAATATCATACCATTGTTTTCATTTATGATAGGGATACCTGGGGAGCAGAGAGAAGAAATAATCAATACTGTTAAGCTTATGAAACAATTAAGAAAGATATGCCCTAAAATGGAATCAGGCATGGCAGTTTTCATGCCTTACCCTGGGGGGGAGCTTTACAGCAGGATAACCCAGGAGCGAAATTTTATTGAGCCAAAAAGCTTAAGAGAATGGTGCAAAGAAGATTATCTGAAATCAATGGATTCTGAAAATGTATCAGTTTCTTGGAATAAAAATGATGAGAAGTATATCCTTGATATCCATTATTACGCTAATCTTGCGTATATTATGACAAAAAATCAATATAAGGAGATGGCAAAGAAGAATTTCATAATTGCTAGTGGTTTGTTATTTTTCGTAATGTTGGCTAGGATGAGATGGAATATGAATTTTTTTAGTCTAGCATTTGATAGGAGGATATATTTATTTACCAAGAGGGTCTTGAATATATTATGAAAAAAGAAAATTTATATCCAATATTGATAATTACGGTTGTCGCAATCCTCCTATACATTCCCATACTTGATAACTTCTTTATTTCTGATGACCTTTGGCAGTTAGATCTTGCCAAAACAATATCTAAAGAGCCATCGAAACTGTTTTTTTCGGGTGATGTGTCAAATACCCATTTTAGGCCAGTATCCTACATGATTGTGCTTTTTGTTTATAGCATTTCCCAACTAAATCCTCTTGGCTATAGGATTTTATCCCTTATTTTTCACGTAGCATGCTCTATCTTGGTTTATTATATAGCTTTGAACTTAACAAAAAAAAGGATTATGGCTTTTGTCGCTGGACTTTTTTTTGCGGCTTATAGCGCACCAAGTGATGCAGTAATCTGGATGTCTGGAAATCATACATTATTTGAGGCTTTTTTCTATTTTTTAGCATTCTACTGTTTTATGCAATATCTTAAAACAAGAAGAATAGTTTATTATTGGATCTCGTTTATTAGCTGTATATTCTCCTTTTTATCCAAAGAAGCATCATCCACTTTTATTGTTGTAATCTACTTGTATGAATGGCTGATTGTAGAAAGAAAAATGCCATTTTCATTTAAACAATTGAGGAAATATGTCCCTTTTATCATAATCACAATCATTTTTGTTGGTTTTGAGTTTGTATACCAGCAATCTAACATTCAAATATCCCAATCTTACTATAAATTTGGTCCGCATATAGCAAAAAATATTCTTACTTATTTAACAAGTATGATATTGGGTTTACCCCAAATTAATTTTATTACTAAATCAGATGCTGTGTTCCTTGTATATTTTGGAGGCTTTGCTTTTATTTTGCCGCTTCTTAAGGGATTAGTCTATCTAATCATGTTTTTAGCTCCTGCTTTGCTTGTTGCTCTGCTGATTAACGGTTCAAATCAAAAAAGATTTTTGGTATTGTGGGTTATTGTAACCTTGATTCCCTCATCTTTGTTTACCTATGGCACCACATCTAGATACAGTTATCTGGCTTCTCTTGGTTATGTAATCCTGATTACCTCGCTCTTATTCTACATACCAAAAATACTAAAAGCCAAGATGGGCACCAGGATACTCTATTCAATTATTGCTATTATTTGCGTGTTTTTTATCATGTTATCAAATGTTAATGAAAGAATATTTGATAATCAAGGTGAACAATCAAAAAAAATAATTACTGATCTTAAAGAACTTCATCCAGACTTGGAGACTAATAGCAGGCTTTACTTCGTCAATACACCCAATTTACTTGTTGCCGGGGTAGGAAAGAGCCACCTTACTGAGCTTGTCCAGTTATTTTATGATGATGGCACATTAATGGCCTATTCGATCACCAACGAAGAAGTTAGTTCTATCCAGCTTGATGATAACCAATTTATTTTTGAGTATAAGGATGGCCTTGTTGAGGTTGGTTCTGTCCAAAATCCGGGTGTTGGTGAATTAAGATAATGGCTGTGCATAATTATAGTAATATTTATAAACGATTCAAATTTCATTTATTTAAATTTTAAAAGATAAACATAAAGATTAAATCAAAATGAAATACTATGACAAACGACATTTATATATGGATGTTGTAGACAGTAATTATACAAATATGCTCATTGGAAAACTCATCTCATCCGCAAAATTAAAAAAAAAACAAAGTATACTTGAAATAGGCTGCGGTAAGGGAAGATTTAGCATGCAGTTAATCAAAAGAGGCTATAGATTAACTTGTCTTGACAATTCAGAGAGTATGTTGAGAGAGTTCAAAATTATAGCAAACAAAAACGTCAAATTAGTTAAAGGAGATTTCAATGTGGTATATAAAAAATATAAAGAGAAATTTGATGCAGTAATCGGTTTTTATATTTTACATCATTTTAAAGATTTAGAACATTCACTGATTAATATAATGAGTGTACTTAAAAGAAACGGAATTGTTGCATTCATTGAACCAAATCCTTACAACCCGATGTATTATGCTCAATTATTATTTTACAAAGATATGAGCTGGAAAGAAGAAAAAGGAATACTTAATATGGAAAAAAAGAAACTTTTAAAAACATTTACTGAAACCGGTTTCGAGGATGTCCAGCTAACACAATTTGGTTTTTTACCCCCTTTCCTTATGAACAGTTCAATAGGTGCAAAGATTGATACAATGCTTGAAGGATTCAATTCTTTGCGCCCTATCAGGCCATATCAATTGATTATGGCAAAAAGGTGTTGAAATGAAAAAATATCTTGATATTGACAAACGCAGGCAAAAAAGCACTTTTCATCAGAAATTGTTGCACTATAAGTATATCAAACGAACT
>CAZKBD010000022.1:0-4609 GCA_964550945.1 uncultured Methanosarcinales archaeon | reverse complement strand
GGTATTTTTAAGAGATGCTTGTTGAAGCAAAAGGTTCTTCGCACGATGGAACTTGCAATCACTTATACCTGCAATTTTAATTGCCCATACTGCTCTGCAAAATATCTTGGCAGGGATTTTCAATATATGCCTCTTTCTGAAATAAAAAAATTCTGGCCAAGCATAATTGACCTTGGGCTTATCCATGTTGATCTAACTGGTGGCGAACCAACAATGGTGCCTGACAAAGAACTTTGTGAAATAATCAATTATATATCATGGAATAAGTCTGTGATGGTGACTATGGCTACAAATGGATTTAGGATAAATAGAGAACGGCTTGAGAAATACAAAAAAGCTGGGATGAACGGATTGATGTTTCATTTAAGAAGTCCTGTAAGAGAAGAGCACGATAGCGAAGTCAAAATGCCAGGCAGTTATGACCGCATAATCCAAGGGATAAAAGACGCAAAAGACATTGGATTAAATGTTTGTATAAATACTATGCTTGGAAAAGATGACTTTGAAAAAGTTGAAAGATTAAGTGATTTTTGCAGTAAACACAAAATATTCTTGCTCATCAATCCACTTGCAGCAGCAGGAGGCATGTGCGATAGAAAAGGAGATAAAGTCACTGAAGTGTATGAAAAATATACGAAACTCATAAAAAAATCTCATATCAGGGTTGATACAATGTTCAATTTCAGAGGTAGCTCTGGCTGTCCTGGTGGAATAGAGAAATGGTATGTAACCTCTTATGGAGAAGTCATGCAGTGTCCTTTCATCCAGGTTTCATATGGTAATGTACTCAAGGAGGATGTTAAAGATATATACAAAAGAATGTACAATTTTCCTTATCTTGCTGAAGATGAGTATAAATGCAAACATCTTTTCAATCATACCTTTCAAGAAGATATAATTGAACCAATTCTTTCAATGAAAAAATTGCCTATTTCAATATTCAAACATCCGGTACTCAAGAAACATCCTGAACTTCTAGAGGGACTCAAATAAAATGAAATTATTAAAAAAAATAGATTATGGAATCAAAGTATTAAATGCAAAATTATGTCGCAAAAAAATTCCTTTTTTTGTGAGTTTTTTAGTCACTAATAAATGCAATCTAAGATGCTCTTATTGTACTATCCCCTACAGAAAACAAAAAGAAATGACTACTCAAGAAATATTTTCTGTGATTGATGAACTTAAGGACATAGGAGCTATAAAAATAAGTTTTACTGGTGGAGAACCATTGATGAGAGATGATATTAAAGAAATTTTAATTCATACTAAAAAGAAAGGCATAATAACTAATCTAGTCACAAATGGATTATTGGTAAAAGATAAAATAGAAGCATTAAAATATGCAGATTATTTATTGATTAGCTCAAATAAGGAAATAAAAAAAGATGAATTTTCGAAGAACATTAAATATGCTGTTGATAATGGAATAAATGTATGGATTGTATCACTTATTGTAAAAAATTCAATAACCCAAATAGGCGAATTGGTGAAATTGTCAGATTCATTGGGTGTGGGTTTGCTTTTCCAACCTTTAGAAACTGCCCATCCGTTAAATGCTTCGGATAAGTCATTGATTCCTTCTAAAGAAGAATTTGAAGAAATTATTAAGAAAATAATGATGATGAAGAAAAATAAGAAAAATATTGTAAATTCATATCCTTATCTCAATTTTTTATTAAAAGGGAAAAATGAATTTAAGAATTGTTTAGCTGGAAAAACAATGTGTGTTGTTGATGTTGATGGCATGGTTTATCCATGTGTCCCTGCAATTGGAAAAATAGCAGGCATCAATGGTTTGGAGCAGGGATTTAAAAAAGCATTTCATAATCAACCTAAATTTATGTGTAGTGGTTGCGGCTATTCTTGTTACCACGAATCCAATTTTTTATTGGACTTAAATTTAAAATCAATTATCAATGTAATCAGGATGTAGAATGGCCTCCTCATGAGCCTAAAGGTTCGGGTCTCAAGCGAAGGTCGCTAAGTTCGGCCTGACAAGCAATACCATGATGGTTTATTCCATTTTCGTTGCCTCCGCGCAACGAATTTTTATGTTTACACCAAACAAATTGTAGAAAATTTGAGTGCGTGCGCCGAATTTCGTTGCGGACTCACCCATAGTTATAAATGTTAGAAAAAGTTTGCGGAGGAGAGAAGGCAGTTCCCCCTACAGGCTAAGTCTGTAAGAGCATCCTTGCCCAGGATAATGAAAATTCTATTAATACAACCAAACATTTCTGAAGGAGTGAGTAATGAATTTGGCTCTCTTCAATACCCTTTTAATTTAGGATACCTTGCGTCAGCATTAAGAGGGGCAGGTCATGAAGTGAAAATGATTGATTTTAATGTTATTGACCGAAAAAAATTGTCTGGTTTCATTTTGGAATATCAACCAGCCTTAGTTGGGCTGACTGCAATGGCACTGACTATGCCCAGCGCAGAAGAGATTATCCACGAAATAAGGATTTTAAAAAAAGATACAATAATCGTATTAGGGGGTGTTTTTGCCTCTGCATTGCCAAAAGACACTATGCAAAAAATTAAAGATTTGGATTATCTGGTTTTCGGTGAAGGTGAAAAAACAATAGTAAATTTAGTTGAGCATGTTACTAAGAAAAAAAGATTAAGTGAGATAAAGGGCTTAGTTTTTAGAAAAAATGGAAAAATAATCCAAAACCAGCCTCAAGATTTAATCAAAGACCTGGATACTATACCTTTTCCTGCAAGGGATTTATTACCTATAAAGTTATATGCGAAACGTCATGTAGTAAGGGGGTTTTCTAGAAAGGAAATGAAAATTATTGAAATGATAGCAAGTAGAGGTTGCCCAAATCAGTGTATTTTTTGTGCTAGTAAGGTTGTTTTTGGCAATTCAGTAAGGTATAGAAGCTATGTTAACATAGTTGAAGAAATCGAAGAATGCATCGAGAAATATGATGTAGAACATATAGCATTTATGGATGACACCTTTACAATCAATAAAGAGTTGGTTAGAAAGTTATGTGGATTTTTTAGCGAAAAAAAATTAACTTGGGACTGCAATGTGAGAGTGGATGCTGTGAATTATGAATTATTAAGACTGATGGTAAAATCTGGATGTACCAGATTATCATTTGGTGTTGAAAGCGGCAGCGATGAAATATTAAAGAAGATAAAGAAAAACATAACTGTCAAGCAGGTGATAAATGCTGTAAAGGATGCAAAAAAAGCAGGGATAAGGTACGTTGAATGCTGTTTTATGATAGGTTCGCATATAGACGAAACTGTGGATGATGTAGGTGCAACAATTAAACTAATCCACAAATTAATGCCTGATATTCTTGCTTTGTCTATTATGTGCCCTTATCCTGGAACAGAGATATATGATATGATGGTTGATAGAGGTTATCTCGATAAAAATCCTGATTGGACACAATTCAGCCTCTATGGGGGCCTAAATCGATATAAACGGATAGCTCATATGGATTCTGATCAGATGTTTAAACTACAACATAAGATCATTAAAGAATATTACTCCTCTCCGAAATATATCTTTTCGCAATTGATCCAGATTAGAACATTCAAAGAAATAAAATCTTTTCTGAGGATGGGAAGAGTGTTCTTAAAAGAAATAATATTTAAGTGACGCATTGAAGAAACTTTTAGCTTATTAATTTGCCCTTTAATGATATACCAACTAATTGTTTTATTAGAAATTTTTCTTCAAAAAAGAAAATTTTAAATGATGATAGTAATATTTATAAACAATTAAACTTTCATTTATTTAAATTTTAAACAATAAAGATACAAATTAAAACAAAATGAAAACAAATAACCCATTATTGGAATTTTCAATTATAGTTCCAGCGTATAATGAAGAAAATAGGATTGAACCATTTCTCAATGATTTACATTCTTTTTCTAAGAATTTTAAAAATTACGAAATTTTATTGGTTAATGATGGTTCAACTGACAATACTTTAAACATTTTTGAACAATTTAAAAATAAGGGTAATAATGTTAAGATTATATCTTATTCAAAAAATAAAGGAAAAGGATATGCAGTAAAAACAGGTATTTTTAATTCAAAAGGTAAAAAAATAATATTTATTGATTCGGATGGGTCTATCCCTCCTAAAGAAATTTTAAAGATGATTGATTTATTAGATAAATATGATGCCGTAGTTGGTTCTAGAGCACACAAAGATTCTAAAATAAAAACTTCAACTTCAAGATTAATTACTGGTGTTGTTTTTAATGCATATGCCAACCTATTATTTAAAAATAATATCAAGGACCATCTTTGTGGGTTTAAAGGATTCAAAAGAGAAATAGCATTTAAATTATTTAATGATTTAATAAGCAGACGCTGGATATTTGATGTAGAATTATTTTACAAAATAAGGAAAAATAAAATGAGGTTATATGAATTGCCTATTGAGTGGATACATAAAGATAAATCTAAAATAAAATTAATAGACCCCCTAAAGATGTTTTTTCAATTAATAGTTTTGCGTTTTAAATTATTAAAAATAAAATAAAAATGAAAGTATTGTTAATTAATCCTCCATTAGGCTAGGCGGAGTTTGCTGTAGCCGATTGCATAATCTCTTCTATTTCTTCTCTG
>CAZKBD010000021.1:10844-23219 GCA_964550945.1 uncultured Methanosarcinales archaeon | reverse complement strand
ATTTAAAGAAAATACTTAATGAACAGGTTTTTGTAAAAAACGCAAAAGTCTAATTAACGAAACGTTTATATACATTCTTGGTTATAATTCCAGATATGAAATATCCTACTGTTCCATTAGATCATGATGGAAGATGGGTTCCTAATCCTCCCTATTATATAAGATTCAAGGGAGCTTGGGATATGCAGGTTTTCTATGAGAATATGATTGACTGGTTCAGGAAAAAGAAATATAAATTTCATGAGAGGATATACAAACACAAGCATCCAAGCCCTTTTGGCGTTGAAAGGCAGTATATATGGCTCGCTGAGAAAGAGGAAGAAGATTATGTAAAAAGCACTTTTGAAGTTTATTTCCATACTTATGATGCGCATGATATAGAGATTATTGCGAATGACGGCACTAAAAGGGTATTCACCAAAGGAAGGGTATGGATTGAGATAAAGAATTACACTCTTCTTGATTGGGAAGGCAGATGGAATGAGAATGCATTTTATGCTCATCTGAAAAGTTTCTATAACAGATATGTTATCAGAAGGAGATTTACTGAAGGATGGGCTCCTAGATTGAGGTATGAGGCTTTTGAACTGCACACTTTTGTAAAAAGAATGATGAACATGGAGAACAGCGAATATGAGCATATGTACTCGGCAGGCATCCATAGAAAAATCCCCTAGCGAAATGTTTATAAAGAAAGATAGCAAAGTGTAGAGCATGAAAGCAAGCGAGGTATTTGACCAGGCGCCAACATTCACTGTTTACATCAGGCACACTGGCGTCTGGGATATGCAGGATTTATACGAGTATATGATTGATTATTTGAGAAAAAAAAAGTTTAAATTTCATGAGAAGATATACAAGCACAAGCATCCAAGCCCTTTTGGCGTTGAAAGGCAGTATATTTGGCAGGCAATAAGAGAGGACGAGGATTACATCCAATTTATCATCGACATATACATCCACACTTATGACGCTCATGATGTTGAAGTCATAATGAGAGACGGCAGCAAAAGGATATTCACTAAAGGAAGGATATGGATTGAGTTCAAAGGCAATATCCAATTTGACTGGGAGCAAAGGTTTAATGACAGGGCATTTTATGCTAACTTAAAAAATTTTTACAATAAGTTTGTATTAAAGAAGAGGATAGAAGGGATCTTATGGGACACCTTATGGTATAGGGAGCTGTATAAGCTTAACAATATGGTCAAAGAAAGGCTGAATATGGAATCACAAGGTTATGAGCACAGATACTGGACTGGGGTGCATATGTAATGTCTGAATTGAGGATTATTGTAGATCATATGAAAATGGAGTATTCTGGCTTATTTGATTTAAATGAGTTTTTCAGGATGATTGATGTATGGTTGTATGAAAGAGGCTATGAAAAAAGGACTGATAGGGATGAAGAGCTACTAACTCCGACTGGCAAGTTTATAGAATGGGAGATGAGGCCGTGGAAAAAGATCAGCGATTATCAACGGTTTATTGTCAAAATAAGGGCTTTGATGTATGACATTAAAAAGGTCGATGTTATAAAAGACAAGAAAAAGCTGAAATTAAGCCAGGGAAAGATAATATTATATTTTGATGGGTACTTAGAGCACGATTATGAGTACAGATGGGATGCGAGCCCTTTGCTTGTTTTTTTCAGGAGCATGTATGACAAGTTTATTTATAAGGCGTATACTGAAAGATTCGAGCAGAGGCTTAGTTTTGACGTGCACCAGCTATATGAGCTTATTGAGAAGTTTTTCAATATGTACAGGTATTATGCTCCAGTAAAGAGGCCTCCGCATTTTGCGCATTGAAAATGATTACGCACAAATTAGTTGTTGATGGATTAAGGCTCAAATATGATGGGCTTTTTGATGTTGCAGAGCTATACCGGGAAGTAGAGGAGTGGATGAAAGAGAAAGACATGGAGAAGGAGATCAAGAAAAAAGCAGAGCATGTAACCTCAACAGGAAAAAGGATACAGTGGTTCATTGAGATATGGAAAAAGCCTATGGATTATGCGAAACAGGTGGTAAGAATAAATGTATTGATGGAAAATGTTAAGGAAGTGGTTATTGTGAAAGGTGGGGCCAAAAAAAAATTAAACCAGGGAGAAGTTTTCATTATTTTTGATGCCTTTTTGGAAAGTGATATAGCAGCGAGATGGCAGCAGAAACCTCTCTTTTGGTTCATTAGAGGAGTATATGACAGATACATTTGGAAGATGTGGACAAATAAGTTCGAAGATGAGCTAGTGAAGCTTACTTATGACTTGCATAAAAGGCTGAATGGGTTCTTGAATTTGTATAAGTACTAATAATTAATCCTGTTTATTATGGTTTTTGCTAATCTACGAAGTATTGTTCACCTAGATATTAGTTGGTAATAATTTATTATTTTTTACCATTGATTTTTATTTTAATTGGTTAATAATCACCATTGATTTTAAAGTTACTGGTGCTTGTTTTATTTTAAAGTAAATGTTTATCTTTTGACTTTAGATTATTATTGATTTAATAGTATTTTTATTATTATTAACTACTAAAAACCACTAGTTCACATACTTTGTAAGGTTAAAATAGAGAAAGTTTTTTAAATGTGTTAATAACTTTTTCTAGAGACCAGGCATTTAATGCGAGGGTTATTATTAAGAATTTTTCTTGATATTCCTTAGAGCGAAGTCTGGTCAAACGCGCAGGACTTAAGAGGACACTTACTTGTACGTAAGATATCCTGTCCCTTAGTGGGTCCGAGATTAAAAGCAAAAGCTTTTAACGGAAAGGTTCAAATCCCTTCCCTCGCATTTTTTTCTTTAAAAGGGAAATTTTATAAATAATTATACAATTCTGTTCATCAATGTCTCCGTAGCATTGTAGCCTAAGGGTCTTACCCTATAGATACCCAAGCATTCCTCGCAATGCTCGGAATGAAATCAATGCCTCCGTAGCATAGTAGCTATTGCGCCACCTTGGTATAAACTATCAATAACAGGATAGTTTAGAAAAAAGGTGGAGGTCGCGGGCGCACATCCCGCCGGAGGCTTATTTAATTCTCATCACTCTAATCAATAAATCACAATCCTCATTAAAAAGTTACAGCAAAAGGTATATAAATTAGTTCTTGGACTTTGTTTTTATGACAAAAGGACCTTCTCATGTTGCGATCATTCTCGACGGTAACAGAAGGTATGCTAAAAAAAATTATTTGAATCTAGGTGAAGGGCACAAAGCTGGAGCAAAGAATATCGAAAACATGCTTGATTGGGCTCTTGAACTTGGCATCAAAGAGCTGACTTTGTACTGCTTTTCTATAGAAAATTTCCAAAGGCCAAAAAATGAGGTTAAGGTTTTGTTTAACTTGTTTGAAGAACAGCTAAGCAAGCTTGCAAAAGATGAGAGAGTCAGCAAAGATAGAATAAAAGTCAGGTTTATCGGAAGGATCCGCATGTTTCCAAAGAAGTTGCAGGAACAGATGCGCAAGATAATGTCCAATACAAAAAAATATGATAACTTCAGGCTGAATTTTGCCATGGCTTATGGCGGAAGGGCTGAGATTGTTGATGCTGTTAAGAGTATTGTTCATAAAAAAATAAGAAAGATAGATGAAAAGACTATTAGTAAAAATTTATATATGGAAGATGAGCCGGATTTGGTGATAAGGACTGGCGGCGAGCATAGAGTGAGTAATTTTCTGATATGGCAAAGTTATTACAGCGAATGGTATTTCACAGATAAATTATGGCCCGAGTTTGGAAAAGAAGAGCTAGTAAAAGCAATTGAGGACTACAAAAAGAGAGTGAGGAGATTTGGTAAATAAATTTTGAGAAAGAGGCGCTCAACTAAAAGGATGTAAAATGGACAAGTACGAACAATTCAAAGAGGATGTTAAAATGGCTGCTGAAAAATTCAGGGCATTAGATAAGAAAGAAACAATCAGGCTTATCGGCCATTTGGATGCAGATGGAATTAGTTCTTGTGCTATTATGATAAGGCTGATGAATCTAGATAATAGGAAGTATTCTATTTCAGTTATGCAGCAGCTAAGCAAAGAGGTCTTACAGGAGCTGGCTAAAGAGCCTTACAAATATTTCGTTTTTGCTGATTTGGGCTCAGGCCAGTTAAGGAATATCAAGGATATCCTTAAAGGCAGGAAGATAATCATTTTAGACCATCATGAGATAGATGGAGAGGCTGATGATGATATAATCCATGTTAATCCTCATTTGGCCGGCATTGATGGCAGCAAGGAGATTTCTGGATCAGGAGTAGTATACTTATTTGCCAGCGCTGTTGATAAAGCTCTTGAGGGCATGTCCCATATTGCAATCATAGGCGCTGTGGGAGATATCCAGGAGAAAGATGGCTTTTTGAGATTGAATAACGAAATTCTTGAGAATGCTGTCAAAACTGGAAGGATAAGAGTTGAAAAAGGGCTGAGGCTTTTTGGCTTTCAGACAAGGCCGCTTCATAAAGTTCTGGAGTACAGCACAGATCCGTATATACCCGGCGTAAGCGGATCAGAGAGCGGAGCAATACAATTTTTGCAGCAGCTCGGTATAAACCCTAAGAATGGAAAAGACTGGAATAAGCTTGTTCATTTAAGCGAGGAAGATATGCAAAAATTAGTTGCAGGGATTGTTATGAAAAGAGCAAGCGAAGATAATCCTGAAGATGTGTTAGGAAACATTTATGTGCTTGAAGATGAAAAATTGGAGAGCCCAATGAGGGATGCAAAGGAATTTTCTACCTTATTGAATGCGTGCGGAAGAATGGGCAAGGCTTCTTTGGGGATTGGCTCGTGTTTGGGAGACAATAAGATCAAACAAAGAGCTATGCAGAATCTTTTGGCTTACAAAAAAGAGATCATTAATGCACTGGAGTGGTACAACAAAAACAAGGAAAGCAAATATATTATAGAAGGAGAAGGATACACTATCATTAATGCCCAGGATATTATTATGTCAAGCATTATCGGAACATTAGCTTCGATCATATCTAAATCAAATGGAATCAAAGTAGGAACGTTTGTATTATCTTTGGCGCAAATACTGAATGGCTATACCAAGGTTAGCTTAAGAATTGCAGGGAACAAAGATGTTGATCTAAGGCTGATTGTAAAGGAGATAACAGAAAAAATTGAAGGCTCTGAAGCTGGCGGCCATATCCATGCTGCTGGAGCATTAATCCCTACTGATAAAGAAGAAGAGTTTATTGAAATTGCCCAAGAGGTTTTAAAGAAAAAGGCAATGGAAGAAGATATTTTATAGCAGCACCCTTATGTTATCGATATGGTCTGCAACTTCTGATCCTGTTTTTGTCAAGGATAATAATTTCAATCTTCCTTGCTTCTCAAAGTTTATCAAGCCGGATTTTTCCATCTCCTGAAGGATCTTTACAACATGAGAATATGTACAGTCAATTTGTTTTGCAAGAGAAGATGCATAGATTTCGCTTTTTGAATTCTTAAGCCCAACTAGCATCATAGCTGGTTTTTCGCGGAAGACAACATTAAATATTTCTTTGTTTTTAGTTTCCATGATTAACCCCCCAAAATAGCGATTATTAAGTTATTTTTTGAGATATATGTTGTGGTATATAAATGTTTCGTTTTAAAATATTTGGTTTTTCGTCACTAAAACCGACAATTTTTTGGAAAGAGAGGATTATTTTTAAAGATTTTGGTTGTATAAAATAACATTTTCATAAGATTAATAAACAAAACACAACACCTAAAAAAGATGACTGAGATAAAAGATGTGTTGTTTCCTTATTCTAAAATCAGAGATGTGCAGGATGAATTGATAAAAGACATTTGCAAAGTGTTAGAAGAAAAGAAAAACCTTATTGTTCATGCTCCAACAGGGCTTGGGAAGACTGCTGCTGCAATAAGCCCTGCCTTAAGTTTTGCTTTAAAAAAGGATTTGAGTATTTTCTTTTTGACTTCAAGGCATACACAGCATTTGATTGCTATAGACACTTTGAAAGAAATTAAAGAAAAATATGAAATTGAGGTTGCGGTTGCGGATATTATCGGCAAGAAGTGGATGTGCTGTGTTGATGGGATTGAAACACTTTACTCGGGAGAATTTGCTGATTACTGCAGGGCTGTTAGAGAAGAAGGCAAGTGTGAATTTTATTTGAACACAAAGAAGAACAATAAGGTTAGTGTTGAGGCAAAAAGGACTTTAGAAGAGATTCAAAAAAAAGGGCCCATGCATTGCGATCAAATTATTGAGATTTGCAAAAAAGATGAATTATGCCCTTATGAGGTTTCTATCTTATTGGCGCAGAAAGCTAAGATCGTTGTTGCGGATTATTATTATATATTTAATCCTGCTATAAGGGATGGTTTTTTTGCAAAAGCTAACAAGGAGCTTGAAAAAAGCATCGTGATAATTGATGAGGGCCATAACCTTCCTTTGAGGGTTAGAGACCTGTTAACACAGAAGCTTTCTAATTTTATAATAGTCAGAGCAATAAAAGAAGGCAAGAAATTTAGATACAACGAGATTGTAGAAAAGCTGAGCATTTTGTTGGATATACTAAATGGGCTGGGTAATGATTTAGACAATAAAAAATCGGAGAAATTGATTAAGAAGGAGGAGTTTATCAAAAAAGCAAATGAGAGTTTTGAGTATGAATCGTTGATTTCTGAGCTGGTTGCGGCTGGAGATGATATAAGAGAGCTGCAGAAGAAAAGCTATATCGGCAGCATAGGAAGATTTTTAGAAGGGTGGCAGGGAGATGATAATGGCTTTGTGAGGATATTATCCAAAATTGAGAGTGATAGGAATCTGGTGATTACCCTATCCTATAGATGTTTGGATCCTTCATTAGTGACCAAAGATATTTTTGAGGCTGCATATTTAAGCATAATCATGTCAGGAACTTTGACTCCAACTTCGATGTATAAAGATATATTGAGATTTGAGAATGTTGTTGAGAGAAACTTCGCGAGCCCATTTCCAAAGAAGAATAAGTTAGCGATAATTGTTCCAGAGACTACAACAAAATACTCTTTGAGGAATGAGAACCAATATAAGGATATTGCAAAGGTATTAGGCAAGATAGTTAATGCTGTTCCTGGCAATTCTGCTGTATTCTTCCCAAGCTATATGCTTAGGAACAATATCAATAAATATTTTTCAGCTATAAGCGAGAAAACTGTTTTTTTGGAGGATTCCAGATTGAATAAAAAAGAGAAGAAAGAGCTTCTTGAGAGATTTAAAAAGTATAAGGATATTGGAGCTGTTTTACTTGGAACTGCTTCTGGAAGTTTTGGGGAAGGGATTGACTTGCCTGGTGATCTATTGAAATGCGTTGTTGTAGTTGGATTGCCTTTGTTGCCTCCTGATTTGGAAACTAAAGAGCTGATAAAGTATTATGATGACAAATTCGGCAAAGGCTGGGATTATGGATATGTGTTTCCTGCATTTATTAAAAGCCTGCAGAATGCTGGAAGGTGCATAAGAAGCGAGAATGATAAGGGGGTTATGGTCTTTCTGGATGAAAGATATGCATGGCAGAGCTATATGAGGTGTTTTCCAAAGGATATGGATGTTAAGATAAGCAAGAATTATATTGAAGAGATAAATGGGTTTTTTGGGAAGAATTAAAAAAATATATAAACAATCTAAAATAACCTAATTAAAATGCAGATAGATAAAAATATGATTAAAAAAGTAGCTGAATTAGCTAGGCTTGAGTTAAGCGAGAAAGAGATAGAAAGATTCCTGCCTGAACTAAAAGAGATTATTAATGCATTTTCTAGGATAGATGAAGCTGATACAAAAGATGTTAAGCCGAGTTTTCAGCCTGTTGAGCTGAAGGAATATATGAGAGAAGATGTTGTAGAAGATAGCTTATCACAGGAAGAGGCATTAGCTAACACAGAGCACAAAAAGGATGGATATTTTAAAGGGCCTAAGGCGGTTTAGAATGAGAATAAGCTGGATAGTCATATTATTATTGTTGGTTGGATGCAGCCAAGCTGAGGATAAAATGAAAAATAAGGCTATTGTTTTTGAGACAAATATGGGGAATTTTGAAGTTGAGCTATATCAAGATAAAGCGCCAATAACTGTTGACAATTTCTTATCTTATGTGAATGAGGGGTTTTATGACGGATTGATATTCCATAGGATCATTAGTGATTTTATGATACAAGGAGGAGGATTTGACCAGGAGCTGATCCAAAAAGAGACTAAAGGGCCAATAAAGAATGAAGCTGGAAATGGATTGAAGAATGAAAAGTATACAATTGCGATGGCAAGAACAATGGTTGTTGATAGCGCTACATCACAATTTTTCATAAATGTTGCTGATAATGCTTTTTTAGACCATACAGATGAAACATCAAGAGGCTATGGTTATGCTGTTTTTGGAAAGGTAATATCTGGAACATCTGTTGTTGATAAGATCAAATCAGTTAAGACCGCAACTAAGAATGGATTTGATGATGTTCCTGTTGACCCAGTTATAATCAAAAAAGCTTATGTAAAATAATGAAAATCAAAGATTTTCAGTATAGTTAAAAAACTTGGAGTTTTTTAATATGATTGAAGAAGTAAAAAAAATAAACAAAGAATATCATTATTTTAATAAGATAATTGAAAACCCGAAAAAAGAAGGAAAAGGTAAATTAGAAGGGGTTGCGATTTCTGTAAAGGACTGCATTTGCGTTAAAGGCGTTGAATCAAGGGCAGGAAGCAAGATCCTTAGCGGATATAAGCCGGTTTTTGATGCTACTGTTGTTGATAAAGTGAAGAAAGAAGGTGGATTAATAATTGGAAAAACTAGCCAGGATGAGTTTGGATTTGGAAGCTTTAATGTTAATGTCGGATTAGGGATGGATGTTCCATTAAACCCTTTTGATAAAGAAAGGGTATGTGGGGGGAGTTCTGGCGGAAGCGCAGGAATTACTAAGAAAGCGAGTTTTAGGCATATAAGCATAGCAGAGAGCACGGGAGGAAGCATTGTTTGCCCTGCATCTTTCTGCGGTGTTTTTGGATTATGCCCTACTTATGGAAGGGTCAGCAGGTATGGATTGATGGATTATTCCAACAGTTTAGATAAAATAGGGCCAATGGCTAAGAACATGAAGGATATAGCATTAGCAATGGAGGTTATTGCTGGTTTTGACAAGAAAGAGAGCACTAGCTTGAATGCTCATGTTGAAAAATATTCAGATTATTTAGACAAAGATATTAAAAAATTAAAAATAGGGATAATAAAAGAGGCTTTTGGAGAAGGGACTGATGAGAGCATTAAAAAAATAGTTCTAGATAAGATAATTGATTTGAATTATACTGAGGTTAGTTTGCCTTTGACTGCGAAATATGGCGTTTATGTTTATTATCTGATAGCAATGAGTGAGGCTTCTACTAATCTCGCAAAATATTGCGGAATGAGGTATGGCGTGCATGAAAAATTAGAAGGAAACTTCAATGAGTATTTTTCAAAAGTAAGGAGCCATAATTTTAATGAAGAAAGCAAAAGAAGGATAATAATAGGAACCTTTGCAAGGATGGCTGGCTATAGGGATGCTTATTATATCAAGGCAATGCAATTAAGAACTAATATAATTGAAGAATATAAAAAGCTGTTTAAGAAAGTTGATGTTCTTATAAGCCCTACAATGCCAATTGTTGCTCCTAAGTTTACAGAGATAGAGAAATTAACACCTTTACAGATGTATATGATGGATATCCTGACAGTTGGGCCTAATCTAGCTGGAATGCCTCATTTGACTGTTCCAGTTGGTTTTAAGGATAATATGCCAGTTGGGATGATGTTGATAGGGGATCATTTGCAAGAAGGGAAGATAATACAAGGTGGAAGGGGGTTGGAAAAATGAATAGCTCTTTAGAGATTGTTGCTGGACAACCAATGCAGGCGGATAACAAAGGATACTCTCAAGAGTATTTATCCAAAGAATCGAAAAGGGAGAGAGGGGGAAAGATTGAAGAGCTTCTGAGAAGAAAAGATATGGCGTTTCATGAATGGCTGTCACAACAACAAGAGTTTGTACAAAGGTTAGTTAATCAATACAGAAATTCAGATTTTAGGATGGAATTGCCACCAGATTTTGCAGATAAAATCCAGCTTCCGGAAGAGTTGGAGAGGGAGCTAATGGAATCTAATGAAAGACAGGTAGCTCATGGATTAAAAGAACAAAGTAGGTTAAGAGGAGTATATACTGGAAAGGGATTGGTCATTAGCGATGATAGTATCTCAGGGCATGATCATAGGGTGATTCATTTTGGATTAATAAAAGGGGAGTGGAGAAGGGTAACAGCTCAACCAATGCATGAAAAATTAGCTTATGAGGTTACTAGTTGGACATTAGTGGGGTTATTGGAGCTTATTGATTCAGAAATTAGCGCTTGCCGTGCTGAGGTTGAAAAGGGAGGTGTTGTAGGAGCAGTTGAATCAGTAAATTTGTACACGCTTTGCAGAGCTCGTGAATTAGTTCAAGGAAATCAGGGCAGAGATAGATTATCCCAAACGCAATTAGAAGAATTATCATCATGTAAACCTCCACAGACAGACCTGTATATAGTATATCCTCAATCTGGTGATCCTAGACGTGGCGTAGCTGTTAGGCTAGATACAGGTATTGATTATGGAAGTGTCTGGAATGCTGAATGTGCTATTGCTGATGCAGTAAGGGGGTTGGAACGACCCAGATATATACATACTGTGTTGAGTGCCCTTAATATCCCTGAAGAAGGAAAAGTTTGTGTGCCTAAACCTCTAGTATTATCTTACAGGCAAGAGGGATAAAAGATGAAAAAATGCAAAATATGTAAGGTGCCTTTAGAAGGGTTTGGATATAAGATAGCTCACTTTTTATTCACGGTTGAAGAAAGCAAGAAAAAGAAAGACATATGCAATAAATGCGAAAATAAAAAATGAACTTCACAACTGATGTTGTTATAGGACTTGAAATACATATACAGCCAAATACAAAATCAAAGCTGTTTTGCGGATGCGCTACTTTTGGCAGCGAAGATCCCAATTCAAGGACTTGTCCTGTATGCCTAGGCCATCCCGGTTCAAAGCCTGTTGTGAATAAGGCTGCGATTGAAAAGGCTATGAAGCTTGCCCTGGCAACAAAATCAAATATCAATAAAGAGCTAATATTCTCAAGAAAGAGCTATTTTTATCCTGACATGGCAAAAAACTATCAAATATCCCAATATGAAATTCCACTAGCTGAGGAAGGAAAGATAAAATTGCAAAGCGGAAAGGAGATTGGATTGGTCAGGATACATTTAGAAGAGGATCCTGCTGCTTTGATACATCCTGCTGGAATGGAAAAATCGAGCTATGTTCTTGTTGATTACAACAGAAGCGGAAATCCATTATTAGAGGTTGTCACAAAACCAGAATTGATAAGCCCAGAGGAAGCAAGGGATTTTATGAAGCAGCTAATCACTATTTTAGAGTATTTAGAGATTTTTGATGTTGATTATTGCATAATAAAAGCTGATGCCAATATTTCTATAAAAGAAAGCGGCTATGTTAGGGCGGAGATAAAAAACATTACTGGGTTTAAGGATATTGAGAGGGCTTTGAAATATGAGGTTGGAAGGCAGAAAAAGGCTGTTGAAGATGGAAAAAAGCTAAAACAAGAGACAAGGGCATGGGATTCAGAAAGAGGGATAACCTTTTCTTTAAGAGAGAAAGAGGTTGAGGAAGAGTATGGTTATATCATTGATTCTGATCTAGTAAGAATAGGACTAACAAAGGGATGGATCAAGGAGATTGAAAAAGAGATGCCTGAATTAGCTGAGGCAAAACTGGAGAAATTCACTAAAGAGCATGGCATTACAGAGGAGATGGCTAAGATTATTTCAAGGGATAAAGAATTAGCTGAGATGTTTGAAGCAGTGAGCACTGCTGTAGACCCTAGTTTAGCTGCAAAATGGGTGAGAAGAGAGCTGGCTAGAGTGCTGAATTACAATAAAAAGAAGCTAAAAGATACTGAAATAAAGGATATTCATATGATTGATCTGCTTAAATTAGTTGAAGAGAAAAAGATTACTGATAGGGTTGCCCAGAAAATATTGGAAAAGCTGATTGAGAAGCCGTTTGATGTCAATGAATATGTAGAGAAAGAGGGGCTTGGCGCTGTATCTGATTCTGGAGAGATTGAGAAGTTATGCAAAGAGGCTATAAAAGAATCTGCAAAGGCTGTTGAAGATTATAAAAATGGAGAAGAGAAAGCGTTGAATTTTGTTGTTGGAATTGTAATGAAGAAAACAAAAGGGAAAGCAACTCCAAAAGAGGTTAATGATACATTAAAGAGGTTGATTAAATAGAAGTTATCTAATCCAGAAATTCTACATCATCAAAGTCCTTAAAATGCTCATCT
>CAZKBD010000021.1:0-10834 GCA_964550945.1 uncultured Methanosarcinales archaeon | reverse complement strand
GAATTATTTAGTTTTGCGGTTAAATATATAATCCAAGGTCATGCAATACCATCTTGTCTTCTTTTTTAAAAGTGGATATTTTACCTTTTCCTTTACCAAATAGAGAATTGGGTACATTAAGCTTATTTTTAGAAAGCCCTATTATTGCATCATCAAATGTAACCTTGTTCTCAATTTCCTTTATTTTTTCAAGCATCTGTTTTGTTGGTTCCTTTATCAGTATTGTAGGAGTCATGATTATAGCTATAATTATAACTATTATTCAAAGCTTTCGGTTTTTGAAATAAAAATAGACATTGATACTATTGAAAAAATCCTATAAAGATAATTTCTGTCTTTTATGTGCAATGTTTTCGCGAATATTCTTGCTGTGAGAGATCTCATGCGAAGCTTCCTCAACCAGCTTTTCAGCAGTAGTGCCATCTATCATTAGGTTATTGCCACCGCAATAAGGGCACATAACCTTGGCGTTGGATTTTCTGTTTAGGGAGAATTTGTACCTGCATTTTACGCAGATTACTTTAACAATATCTGGCAGATGCTGAACTGGCTCTGTTATTTCTGGTTTTTTGGTTTCTGGCTGTTTTTTGATCTTACTATAACATCCTAAGCAAACAAGCTTTTTTCCATCATTTGTGTACCTAATGTTTCCAAATTCAAACTTATTTTTACATTGGTCACACATGTAAACTATGTTTTTCATTTTCATGCCTTTTACTTTTTAGAGCCGTAATAAAAGAACTTACTTATAGATACGTCTTCTGGCTTATAATCTCCAAATCTTGGCCTTAGCTGCTGTCCATTTTTTCTAGCATCATCCAAATCTATATTATTGGAATTTGTTGCTGGAGCTGCAACAGCAGCGACAGAAACTGGCGCTATAGGAGCAGGAGATTCAACTCTTACTGACCTAGCTTCATTAAGCTGCTGCCTAAGGATAGAGATTTCCTCATTTAGCTTGCTGATATTGCTTTTTAAGTCTGTTAATTCGTGATTAATCTTCTTATTGTTAGTATCCATCATTATTTCTATCTTCCTCTGGAACAGATAGTCATCTGGATTAGCAGTCATATTATTTTGGAATAAGGATGTGTTTTCCATGTTCTCATCTCTTTAATCATGAAAATTTTCTTTGATGAAATCAACCATCATAGTATTGCCAGCTAAGCCATAAGCTTCCAATGCTTTTGACACCTGCTCTTCTTTCAAGCAAATATCTCCTACAACGCTTAATCTTTCCTTGTCTCCAGAAAGATCAAATGACTTTATGGCATAGGCATATTCTTTTTCTTCAATGCATTTATTGCCAAGCTCTGTTAATTTATCCTTGTCCTTTATTGTTGAGAATATCTCAAATGCGTAGTCAAATTTGTATTTACTCACGCATTGGTCTCCAACTTCTATAAGCTTGGTATTGTCGCCAAGGGTTATAAACGCCTTTATCGCATACTGCAGCCTTCCTTCGTTAAGGCATCTCTTGCCAATCTCCAATAATTTCATCTTATTGTTGGCCAGCTTATAAACTTCAATGGCGTTGTCAAACTGGAATAATTTTTCATAGTCTTCAGCTACTTCATTCAGCTTTTCTTTGTTTCCTGCAATCACAAAAGATTTGACAGCATCGTTGAGGTTACCTTTTCTCCTATACTCTTCACCTAATGCAGACAGCAGACCGCATTTTACCTCTGGGCTGAACATAGATAAATTAAGGCTGTCAAAGCCTTTTTTCATCAGAGACGGCACTATCCTGCTGAACTTATTAATGTCCTGGTTATGATTTATGATCTTTTCATTATGCTCTACAATGGTTGTAACCATCTTTTTGACTATTTGTTCGTCTCGTTCTTCCATATTCTCACCCTCAGACAAATTCTATTCCTAATTCTTTCCCTATTTTTGATGTTTGGAAATTTATGTTTCTTTTGTCGGATTTTCCCAAGATCCATGGAGAGTTAACTCCTGTGATAATGGTCATAATACATATCTTGCCTTTCATATTATCACTGACTCTTGCTCCCCAGATGACGTTTGCACTTTCATCCAGGTTTTCAGTTACCAGCTCACCAATCTTTTCAACTTCGTCAAGTGTCATATCGGGGCCTCCTTCAATATGTATCAAAGCTCCTTCTGCGCCATTATAGTCAATATCCAATAATGGATTTGCTAGTGCGCCTTTTACAGCCTCTTGAACCCTGTTGGTTGTATCAGAAACACCAACACCTATTGCAGCTACTCCGCCTGATTTCATTATTGCTTTTACGTCTGCAAAATCAAGATTAACTAGAGATGGGACTGAGATTGTTTCAACAATACCTCTAATCATTGTTGAGATTAGCTCATTTGCAACAGCAAAAGCTTTTTCAACAGGCAAGTTTCCTGCTATATTTACCAGCCTGTTATTATCTATGACTATTACAGTATCGCTAACTTCTCTTAGCTGAGCTAGGCCAAATTCAGATTTATCGATTCTGGCTCTTTCTATCTTGAAAGGCATGGTTACAGTGCCAATAACAATGGCTCCAGTCTCCCTTGCTGCATTAGCAATAAAAGGAGCTGCTCCTGTTCCAGTTCCGCCGCCCATTCCAGCACAGACAAAAACCATATCAGAGCTTTTTAGGACCTCTTTTATCTGGCTAGCTGTTTCCTGGGCTGCCTGGGCTCCTTTAGATGGAAATCCGCCACAGCCTAAGCCCCTAGTGACATTTCTTCCAATCAGAAATTTTGTATCTGCTTGAGTCAGATTAAGATGCTGTTGATCTGTGTTGCATGCTATAATATCAGCACCCTTGATTCCTTTTTGATATAGCCAGCTGACCATATTGCTGCCAGCTCCTCCAACACCTATTACTTTTATGTTTGCCTTACCAATCATATCATCGTTTGGATTTTCCATTTTCTCGACCCCTTTTTTTTGATTTTTAGTTTGATATCTATTTTTAGGGCGAAGACCCTAATTAGAATATAGCATATGCATACTACTATATAAATCTTACGTTTTTATACATTAATTTACAAATGTGTATACTGATATACTCATAGAATTTGTATGATATATTCGGAAAATGCATTAATCAAACAACCTCTCCAACAACACTCCTAAGCATATGGTCTATGACTTGAGTATTATAGAAGTTTCCGAGCTCTAGCCTTTTTTTGACCCCTATTATTAGCGGATATGTGCCAATCTGCCTTAAAAAAGTAGTTTTACCGTCGTAAATTTCTGCTCTTGCATCTTTTAATATCGATTCTTTTGGAACTAATTTCTGCAGCACAGGAAAATCTATCTTTTGCCTTATTTCATTGCGCCATTTCCAATAGTACTTCTTGTTTTTCCTGAGAAATTTGTCGCCGCACTCTCTATATAAAGGCGTTCCTTCAAAAATAGAGATCTGGCGTATATTAATCCTCCTGACCAATAAATTTTCTGCAAGAATCTTGTTTAACCAAGCCATATTTCTTTGGTTGGTTTCTTTATTCTCGCCTTTCAAGCCAAACAGGATGTTAATGCCTGGAAGGAACTTTGGCATTCCGTTATCCCCTTTTTCGCTGCCATATCTGTTCAGAATTTTTATGGCTTCAAATGATTCCTCTGGGCTGGAGTTTAAGCAGTTTTCCTTGACAACATTCTCGTCAAAGCTTTCAGTTCCAAAAGCAGCAACATTGCCAGCAGTGCAATATTCAACAATAGCCTGAGTAATTTTTTCTCCGTTTTCTTTTATTACTGATTTAGGGTTTACATTATCTACATGCAAAACTTTGATTTTTGGAAATTCTGCCTTTATTTTTTTAAGTAATGCTATCAAATTAGGATATGAATAGATGTCTGATTGTTTTCCAAGCCTGAAATAATAAACTCCCAGCTCATAAAAGGACCTTATTTCATTGATTATGTCTTCTTGATCTCTAAACTCCAATCTATGCTTTATCGGCTCTGTGCAAAAGCTGCACTTTCCATAATTGCAGCCTCTGCTGGTTTCTATCTCTATAATCCTTAAATCAGGTATTTGTTGCATGATTGATGCTCCTTTCAAAGCATATTTGGCAGTATCATCATAACTGAAATCAATATCTGCTGTTTTGCCAAACATGCTCAAGTCAATTTTTTCTGAGAATTTTCCACCATAAAGCTGAGTGCCGTATAACGCTGGACCAGTTAAGATTATGTTTATGCGGTTATTAATCTGTTTGATTTCTTTTAACAATAAAGCAACCTCATGCAGAGTTCCAGGAACAGCGCTTAGGTATTTTCCAGGAGTATGGACACCGAGAATAATGTAAAGATTTTGAGTATTTTGCAGGATATCCTTTATGCTGCCAATGTTTTTGGTTAGATTGTATATTTTGATGTTTGTCTTTTGCTGCCTTTGAATATCATACCTTCTATTGTTTAAGACAAAACCAAAGAAATACCTTATATCGTCTATTGTCAAGTAATATGCATCTTCTAAATAACCGTAAAGGTATCTAGGATAGACTCCCAAGTAAGGGGGAACGCCTAACCCAGAGGGTTCGTCTGTATAACAATCTAATATTGTATTTGCCATACATGGTTAGAAAACGGCCAGAGATAAAAAGATTATGGTTTTGTTTTGTTTCTGGCTATGTTTATCCACCTGATCAAGTATGCTATTGCTGCTGTTATGCTGGAGATGATTGTAATCCAAAGAACAATCATTTTAAAGCTCATATTAAGGATAAATACTAAGATAGATACTATCTGGAGGAATGTGGTTAATTTACCTAGTTTATTTGCTTTCCACACGCCCTTATGCTTGGTGTATATCAATATTGAACCAGCCAATGAAATAATGTCCCTGGATATAAAAAGAGGGATTGCCCAGACAGGAAAGCTGAATTTGATACAGACAGCAACCAAAGCCAGAAATATCATAAACTTATCAGCCATTGGATCTAAGGATTCGCCAAATTTTGTCTTTTGGTTTGTTGAGCGAGCAATCCAGCCATCTGCTAAGTCTGTTACAGCAACAAACATAAAGACTATTAAGGCTAACTCTATCTTATCTACAAGGAAGAAGTACAAGAACAAAGGTGAGAAGAGGAATCTACTTATTGTGAGTACGTTTGGAATATTCCACAGTTTGGTTTCCATAGAGACATTTCCACATCATCTATTATATATAATTTTCTGTTGAAACCACCATAAAATATTTAAAATAATGTAAGTTAGGGTGGTTTATGGTGTATCCCTTTACAAAACTAGCAATTTTTCCATTTTTTAGGCTCTTTATCAAAGAGTTATCTGGATTAGAAAATATTCCTGCAAAAGGGCCATTTATTATTGCGTCTAATCATGAAAGTTACTTGGATCCTATGGTGATATGTTCTGTGGTAATCCCTAAGATTAACAGGAAAATACGATTTATTGCTATTAGGGATGCTGCTCAAAGAAATTTCTGGAAATTGGGAGATATTATATGCAGAAAATGGGCTGGATGTATCCCTTTAGACAAGGCTGACAAAGGAAAGGGCGCATTAAATGAAGCAATAACTCATTTAAAAAATGGAGAGATAGTTGCCTTATTTCCTGAAGGCGAACTGACAAAAAAAGAGAGAAAACCAAGGGCAGGTGTTGCTAGGCTAGCTTTAGATTCTAAAGCGCCAATAATCCCTATTTATCTGGAAAACACAGCAAAGGTGTTACCTGCTTTGAAATTAAAACCTAAAGCGTTAAAGAGAATCGTCAAAATAAGGATTGGCAAGCCTATTCTTTGGGAGCAATTAGGATCCAAAAGAGAGGATTTGGGGCATATCGCGAATGATATCATTAAAAGGGTATACAATTTAGCAAAATGAATATCTTATTTTTGTATGTATCAATTGGCACAGGGCATAAGAGAGTTGCAGAAGCTATTGAGAATGCAATAAAAATCAAACATCCTGACTGGAATACCCTTTGCATAGACCCTTCTGAACAAAAATTCCCAAAAGTAAAAAAATTAATCGAGAGTTTGTACTTAAAAACAAACAAATATGTCCCTAAGGTATATGACTTACTGTACGATAACGAAGTGATATACCAAGTTTCTAAAGTATTTGTAAGTTTTTTTCAAAAAATTAATTTAGGTAAATTTATTGGAACTATCGAATCTTTTAAGCCAGATATTATTGTTTGCACCCATGCTTTTCCTTGTGGTATGAGTTCAATTTTAAGAAAAAGCAGCGATATAAGATTAGTTGCAGTTCCGACTGATATGGTGGTGCATAGGTATTGGGTCCACAAAAATGTTGACATGTTTGCAGTTGCTACAGAAGAATCTAAGAGTTTCTTAATAAAGCGGGGAATCCCTAAGGATAGGATAGATGTAACTGGATTGCCAATAGGCCCTCAATTTTCCAACAAAAAAAATAAGTTATTGCTAAGAAAGAAGTTTGGCTTAGAAGATATAAACACAGTATTAATAATGGGCGGTGGGTTCGGATTTGGGCCTATTAAGGATGTTGTAAAATCGTTAGATACTATTGAGAATGAATTCCAGATGATTGTTGTTACGGGCTTGAATAAAAAATTGATGAACGAGCTTAAAAAATCAAATTTCACAAAAAAGATTAAGATTCTTGGATATGTAGATAATATTGATGAATATATGCAAATGTCTGATTTGCTGGTAACTAAACCATCTGGCTCCACAATATGCGAGGCTGCTGCGAAAAATTTGCCAATGGTTTTAGTAAAAGGCGTTGCTGGCTCTGAATGGGAGAATGCAACATTTTTAAAAGATAAGGTTATGATGCCCAAGGATGACAAGGAGTTTGTAAGAACTATCAAGGAAGTGTTAGACAAGCCATCTAAATTAGAGCCATTCAAAGAAAAACTGAAAAATTTTGCAAAACCTGACGCTGCTTATAAAATTGTAAAAATCATGGAAGAATTGTAAAATGGTTTATCCGATAACAAAAAGAGCAATTTATTTGTTATTAAATCCATTTGTGAAAAAGATTAAAGGCATAGAAAATATCCCTAAAGATGAGGCTTTTATTATTGCGTCTAATCATGAAAGTTACATTGATCCCATTTTAATGATGGTCATTATGTGGAGAACTGCAAATAAAAAAGTGCATTACCTGGCATTGGCAAAACTGTTTAGAAGCAGTTTTAGGAAGGTTATCTGGCAATATTGGCTTGGGGGCATTCCGGTTTATTTTGATGAGAGGAAAGAGTTTGCTATAAAAGAAGCAATTGATAAATTAAAAGAAGGGAGCATTGTGGGTATATTTCCAGAAGGCCCAAAGAAAGATGCAAAACTGATAGAGGGAAAAACAGGAGTCATTAGAATTGCATTGGCTGCAAAAGCGCCTATCCTGCCAGTAGGATTAAAAAATACCTATCAAATCCTTCCGATGGAAAAATGGATTCCCAGAAAATATAAAAAATTGATTAAAGTTAATATAGGAAAACCAATATATTTAGATTATACACAAATATATGATAAGAAACGATTAAGAAACTCTGTTGACAAGCTAATGAATGAGATAGCGAGGCTTAGAAATGAGATATGATTTGCATACCCATACAAAATATTCAAAGTGCAGCGCATTAAAACCTGAGATATTGTTAAAGATAGCCAGGAAAAAAGGCCTTGATGGCATTGCTGTAACTGACCACAACACAATGATTGGGGCAAAAGAAGCCAGGAAATTGAATAAAGACGATGATTTTGAGGTGATCCTAGCAAGTGAGATCAGAACAGATTATGGCGATGTTTTAATTTATTATCTTGAAGAAGAGATAAATTCAAAAGAGCTCTTTACTGTTTTAGACAAGGCAAAAGAGCAGGATGCAATCGTATCAATAGCCCATCCTTTCAGGCCATTTAAGATTAGTAGGTTCAATTATCCAATCAAAGATATTTCAGATAGGATCAATGCCATTGAATGTGTAAACGCCAGAACATTTTATTGGGAGAACAACAAGGCAAATAATATTGCGAATGAGTTGAAACTCGCAAAAACAGCTGGCTCTGATGCGCATTTTGGGTTTGAGGTTGGCAGGGCTGCTACAATTTTTGAAGGCAATCTGAGAAAAGCCATCCAAAAAAAAGCTACAAAAGTTGAAGGCGCTTCATTGACAAATCCCCTAGGATTATTATTGAGTTGCGCCAAGAAAAGAATATGAGCACAAAAGTTAAACTGGTAAGATGCGAAAATTATCGAGATGCTGATAGCGCTGTGGCTGAAGCTGTCGGAGATATTAAAGAGTATATAAAAAAGGATGAAAAGGTACTAATAAAAGTAAATCTGCTACAGCTTAGAACGGCAGAAGAAGCGGTTACAACAAATCCTGCTGTGGTTGATGCTGTCATCAAACTTGTAAAAAAACAGACTGATAAGATTACTGTAGGGGATAGCCCTGCAATGGGAAGTGTTGAGAGGATTGCAAAAAAGGCCGGAATACTAGAGGTGTGCAAGAAGCATAAGGTTAGGCTGAGTGATTTAGGCAAAGGTGTCAGAGTAAAGAATGATAAGGGAAATATAAAAAGCTTTATAATATGCGAAGAAGTGTTAAAGTATGATAAGATTGTCAATATACCCAAGCTGAAAACTCATTCTTTGACAATAATGACTAACGCTACTAAGAACTTATTCGGCTTTATTCCTGGGATGGATAAGCCAAAGTGCCATTTAAGGATAACTAATCCATATAAATTCACGGAGATGCTGATTGATCTGGGAATACTGATAAAGCCATGCCTGAACATCTGTGATGCTGTTGAAGCGATGGAAGGCCAAGGGCCATCTTCAGGAACTGTAAAAAAGGTTAATCTGATAATGGCATCTAATGACCATATTGCGATGGATGTTATTGCTGCCCAGATTACTGGATTAAAAGTGCCTTTAGTGGATATCGCAAAAAGAAGGAAGTTAGTTAGCGATATTGAGGTTATTGGGGATCTTGATGAGTTCAGGACTAAATTTGAAGCTCCTTCTAAATCCAATAAGCTTGCTTATTACGGAAGTGTGCTAGCAAAGAACATATTTATTCCGAAACCTATATTAATAACAAAGAGATGCATAAAATGCAGAGCGTGCTTTAATATTTGCCCGGCCGGAGCGATTAAAATGGATCCTTATCCAGAATTTGACTATAAAAAGTGCATCAGATGCTATTGCTGCCATGAATACTGCCCAAAAGCGGCTATAAAAGTGAGGAGATGGTGGAGAAGGTGATAGAAGAAGTTTTGTTTTACATTTTAAAGTGCATTTACTTTATAGTGCCAGGAGCTTTTGCAGTAATGACCCCCATTTTTGTCAAAGATCATTTCAAATGGTTAGCTATACCTGTTGATTTTGGCAAAACATTTAAGGGAAAACCTTTGTTTGGAAAGAATAAAACTTATCGCGGCTTTGTATCTGGAGTATTGGTCTGCATAATATTTGCTTATCTGCAGAAATTTTTATACCAATCCAGATCTTTCCATAATTTGAGTTTTGTGGATTATTATGGAATAGACATCTTGTTGTTTGGATTCCTGATGGGGTTTGGCGCTTTGTTTGGTGATTTGGTTAAGAGTTTTTTTAAAAGACAGATTGGCATAGATCCTGGAAAGCCATTTATGCCCTGGGACCAGATTGATTCTGTTATTGGGGGCTTTGTGTTTATTTTGCCTTTATTTAGACCAACTCTAATCATGTTTGTAACTGTGTTGATAGTAAGTTTCTTGATACATATCACGAATAGGACTATAGCTTATAAGTTAAAGTTAAGCAAAGATAGATGGTAGATACCCTAAAAGCAATGCTATGATCAGAAAGTGCATATGCTTTAGGACTGTTATTATGTTTTGTTTTTTGTCCTTATGCTCAGCTAGTAATGAGCCAATTGGAAGCCCGTATAAGAAGATAAGAGTTGACTCAATAAAAAAAAGGTTTTTGTTTTGGTAGCTTAAATAGAAAATGAGCGCTAAGATTGAGTAGATTGAATAATGGTTTTTAATTCTACGTTTTAATCCTATAAGTTTGCTTTCCTTATTAATGTTTAATCTTTTATTGAAAAATGGGGATATGCTGTTCAGCAAATCCATCAATGAAAAGATAAGCAACATTATAAAAAACAACCATAACAAAACATAAACTACACTAAACAGCTTATAATAATAAAAATAGATCAATAAAAAAAGGGTCATTAAGATTAAGAAAATATTTTCTAACAAGATAAAATATTTTTTCCCTGGCTTCTGCTCTTCTGGAGCTATAAAGATGAGGATCATCCCAAAGATAAGGCCTAGGAAACACGCAATTGATGATAAAATATAGGTTAGAGTTAGCATTTGTCTATTTTTCTAATTTGGCCTACTCTTCTCGTATGGCGCTCTTCTTTGCTAGGCTCTGTTTCAAGCCATATCTTGGTAATTTTTAAGGCTAGTTTTGTGCTTATTTGCCGAGAGCCTAAACACAGTAGGTTAGAATCATTATGGAGGCGGGATAATTGCGCGGTTTCTTCATTATAGCAAAGAGCTGCTCTTATGCCTTTAACCTTATTGGCTACAATGGACATTCCGATACCAGTACCGCAAATTAAGATTCCCTTATTATTCTTCAAATCAGAAGCAACTTTTTTTGCAACTTCATAGCCAATTTTAGGATAGTCGCAGCTTTCTGTACTATCTGTTCCAAGATCCTTGAACTGGATTTTGTCATGGTTCAGGTATTTTTTAATTGCTTCTTTTAATTCAAAGCCTGCGTGGTCTGAGCCAATGATTATTTGCATATCAAAACAGATAATCAGCCAGTTTAAATATATTTTGGTTGTTTTAATCAAAACATAACTAAACTTTCACAGTTTATTTAAATAGGCGTATCTATTTATGCCTATATG
>CAZKBD010000020.1:13973-24106 GCA_964550945.1 uncultured Methanosarcinales archaeon | reverse complement strand
TATATGCTCGTTCGTAATAGCAAAGAACACACTATGCATTGCTCAATTATTGGTGTTCTTTGCTATATCTCTGCTATAATCAGGCCTGTAATTTGTAATGCCAAGATCTTTAATACTTTTGCTTAATGAGTACCTTAGTGTATCCACTAGGTCTCTTGAGGTTATTATCCCCACAACCTCGCTTTTTTCAGTAACAACTAACCTTCTTATATGGTGGACAGCCATTAACTCGCTTGCTTCTTCTATGCTATCATTCAGATCTATGGTGATGAGGGGAGAAGTCATGATGTCCTTTACTATAGTCTCTTCACATCTTCTGCCAGCAGCAACAACTTTTTTTAAAATGTCTCGTTCTGTCATTATACCTACTATCTCTCCGCTTTCTTCAACAACAAGCGAGCCTATCCCTTTCTGGTCCATTAGTTTTGCAGCTTCCATTATAGCTATATCTGGCGGCACTTTTATTATATTATGCATTATATCGTTTATCTTCATTTTATTACAATAAATCTTTTGGAGATTATTAAACTTTTGTTAAAATAATAACTAAAGCATACTTAGTTGTAGTATTCCATATAACCTCCTATCCTTTCTTCATCCCTCTAGCCTTAACAAGACAATAATTAACAGGATTTTTAACTCTTTTGCACAAATTATCTGGTTTGCATATGCCTAGGTCGATATAATACATCTTATTCTGGCAGTTTGGCGGCAATATCATTTTTTTTCTTTGCTTGTTGTATCTTACCTGGCCTTTTACCAGCACCTCTCTGAGCTCTTCTTTATTCTTTTTATTCCACTCTTTAAGCCTGGTTTCAATCATCTCATAGTTCCAGCCAGTGCTTGTCAGAAAATTTGTCAGGATAAATAACGCTCTTTTTCTTCCATCTTCCAGGCCTAAAAGTATATTTGTAATGCACGGCGGGAAAAACTGCTCTGGCATGGCTTCTGTCGGCGCTTCAAATTTTTTTTCTTTTGGCTCCATCATTTTCTCTTTTTCTTCAAACTTCAAAGCCCTCTCCAATAACTCTTTTGCTTCATTTTTAATCGCTTTGCTTTTGTCCAAAAATGAAAATCTGACTTTTACGAGTCCTGGCTCAGCCATCTTCTTGCTGAACTTTAGCACTCTTTCAGGATCAATTGGAATAGAAACTAAGCCAGATTTCTCATGCAATGAATAAGGCATCCTATACAAATGCCTGGAGCTTATCAGGATGGTATCCACATCAATAATCGATAAAGGATTGAATCTCCTATAAAAATTGCCAGAGCCGCAGCTGCATTTTGTTTTTCTGTGCTCTATTTTCTGCATAAAAACTTTGCATTTTTCGCATTTTTTGAATTTTTCATTTACTTTAATAGAGGATTCGCATTTAGGGCAGACAAATTCGATTGTTTCTCTGCCGTCATTGAATATCTTATTGCAGCTAGAGCATATCTTGTCAGTCAACTCATTAACATCTTTGCCGGTAATCTCCTTCAGCCTTGAAAAACTGACATCAAACTTATCTCCAAAAGTGATTTTATCGTCACCTTTTATCTTGATGTAATTAGCGCTGATATAATCAAGAAGATATTTTGCGATGTTTCTTGGCATCTCAGGAAACCCGTTTATTGTTTCCTGGCCATTTATCTCTGTCGGGAAGCTTTCAAAAGGGACTGCGATATGAAATCCTTTATTGCCGCTGAATTTGCAGTTGATTGACTTAATGCCGTGCTTCTTTAATGATTCAATTATAAGCCAGGCTGTGATCTTTGAAATATTCCATTCCTTAGCGTCAATATCCAGAATAAGGTCCCAGCCAAGCCTTAGCTCTTCAATTTCTGCCTTTTTCATGTCAGGATCTAATTGCAAGGGATTTTTCCACAATTCCTCAGAAGCATGAAAACTTGTTGCGCCTTGTTTAGCAAGTTCTAAAATGTCCTTAGGGTAATTAAGGACATCAGGCCTTTTTCCAAAACCCTTATCCCCAAATTTAATTGCAACCTCTCTGGATTTTGCATTATCAATTATAGCCTTTTGAATATCGCTCCTCTTATAATGGCTTAGAATCGTGCTTATACTTAGCATACTGCCAGGAAAACAACAAATATATTTAATTATTTGTTTTTTAAGGTTGTGAAAATGTGATTTTCAGTCAATAATAAAAAAATGATTATATTACCCATAATAACTTAAAGTCAAAAGATTAATAAACAATTTAACATAAAAAAAGCATCAGTAATCTTAAAATCAATGGTGGACTATTAACCATTATATAAAAATCAAAAAATAACTATTAATAATAAACAATAATAAACTATTACCAGCTACTATCCTAGGCGAACAATACTTCGTAAACTCAAAAACCAAATGAAACAAACAAAACAAGAATTATTAGAACAAATAGAAAAACTAAAATCATCTGACAAATTAATAATCGTTGAAGGAAATAAAGACAAAAAAGCTCTTGAAAAGTTAGGTATAACCAATATAGCAACTTTAAGCAAAAAACCGCTGTTCCACATAACTGAACACATAGCTGAAGACAATAAGGAAGTTATTATTCTAACTGACCTTGATAGGGAAGGAAAAAAACTTTACGGAAGATTATATTCTGATCTGCAAAGATTTGGAGTCAGGATAGATAATTCTTTTAGAGAATTCCTGATTAAAAAAACAAAATTAAGGCAAATTGAAGGGATTATAAAATACATTGAAACTATTTCTTGAATTGGGTTTTTACTTACAATGTAAGTATTATCTCATTTTAAAATTATTTCTGTGAAACATCAAAATTCTTAGGTTATACGCCCTATAAACGCAAAATTCAAAACCAAAACATATATAAATCAACTCTCATTTTTAAGTTATAGGGCATTCTAACAAAATGGAAGAAACTAATCAAAAAACTGAAAACATAAAAGTGAGAATAATAGAAGACGAGATGAAAACATCTTACTTAAATTATGCTATGTCTGTTATTGTTGGAAGGGCATTGCCGGATGCAAGAGACGGCCTAAAACCTGTCCACAGGAGAATCCTTTTCTCTATGAATGAGAACGGCATGTTCCACAATAAGCCATTCAAGAAATCAGCGAGAATTGTAGGAGACACATTAGGCAAATACCATCCACATGGCGATATGGCTGTCTATGATTCATTAGTAAGGATGGCCCAGTATTTCTCATTAAGATACCTCTTAATACAGGGGCAAGGAAATTTTGGCAGCATAGACGGGGATCCACCAGCCAGCATGAGGTATACTGAAGCTCGGCTTACTCAACTTTCAGAGGAAATGCTGCAAGACATAGACAAAGAAACTGTCAAATTCACACCTAACTTCGATGCTTCATTGCAAGAGCCAACTGTATTGCCTTCAAAGCTGCCAAATCTATTAGTCAATGGGAGCAGCGGCATTGCGGTTGGTATGGCAACTAACATCCCTCCTCATAATCTAAATGAGGTGTCAGATGGGATAATTGCGCAAATAAACAATCCAGGTATAAACATAATGGAGTTAATGCAGCACATAAAAGGCCCGGATTTTCCAACTGGAGCGCTAATCTGCAACAGAAGTGAATTAGTAAACACGTACTCAACTGGCCGCGGCCATATCTCTGTAAGGGCAAAAACGGTTATCGAACAAGAAAAAGGACGCATAATAGTGACAGAAATCCCATATATGGTGAACAAATCCCAGCTATTGGAACAGATAGCAGATCTTGTCAGGGATAAAAACATCAAAGGAATCTCGGATTTAAGGGATGAATCAGATAGAGAAGGCCTTAGAATAGTGATTGAGCTTAAGCAGGATGCAAGCCCTCAAATAGTCTTAAACCAGTTATTTGCGCATTCAAGATTACAAGTCACATTTGGAGTGATCATGCTCGCATTAGTTAATAACGAGCCAAGAGTCTTAACCTTAAAACAGCTGATCCAGTGCTATATTGACCACAGAAAAGATATTGTGACCAAGCGCACGCAATTTGACCTATCAAAAGCCCAAAAGAGATCGCATATACTTGAAGGCATAATAATAGCTTTAAACAATATTGATCCGATAATAAAACTTATCAAGGAAAGCAAAGAGGCAGAAGAAGCAAAAAAATCCTTAATCTCAAAATACACATTTACAGAAGAGCAGGCTCTTGCTATTTTAGATATGAAGCTGCAACGCTTAACATCTTTAGAGCAGGGCAAGATAAAAGAGGAGCAGAACAAGCTTTTATTGCTAATAGAAGAGTTAAAATCAATCTTAGCTTCTCAACAAAAAATATTTGAGATAATAAAAAAGGAGCTGCAGGAATTAAAAGAAAAATATGGCGATGCAAGAAAGACAGAGCTTGTCCAGATGGAGATGACAGACTTTTCAATGGAGGACATAATAAAGCCAGAAGATATGGTAATAACAATAACTCATTCAGGATACATAAAAAGGCAGCCAATGGCCACATACAGATCGCAGCATAGAGGAGGGAAGGGCATAATAGCAACACAAACAAAAGAAGAAGACTTTGTAGAGGACATATTTATAGCCAATACCCATTCAGATATACTGTTCTTTACAAACAAAGGCGCGGTATACTGGCTTAAGGTTTATAACCTTCCAGAAGCTTCAAGAATTGCCCAGGGGAAGGCAATAATCAACCTATTAAGATTAGAAAAGGATGAGAAAATCACAGCCCACATACCAGTTAAACAATTTGATGACTCTCATTTCTTGGTTATGGTGACCAAAAAAGGCGTAATCAAGAAAACAAATCTTATCCACTTCCAAAATCCAAGGAGCACAGGAATAATCGCTTGTGAATTGAGAGAAGGAGACGAATTGATTGGTGTAGAGCTAACAGATGGCAGCCAGCAAATAATACTTGCAACAAAAAACGGAATGGCTGTCCGATTTGAAGAGCAGACAGTAAGGTCAATGGGGAGGACTGCTACAGGTGTCCGAGGAATAACCTTAAAAGATAATGATGAGGTTATTGGAGCTGTAAAAGCAGACGATAAAAAGACGTTGCTTACAATAACAGAGAATGGTTTTGGAAAGGGAACAACTGTTTCTGAGTATAGATTAACAAATAGGGGGGGTATTGGTGTCAGGAATATACTCTGCTCAGAGAGAAACGGCAAAGTGGTTTCAATAATTCCAATCACTGAAAATGATGAGCTTATATTTATAAGCAAAAACGGGATAGTCCTGAGGACAGAAGCAAAAGAAATATCTGTCATAGGCAGGGCGACACAAGGCTCGCGAATAATGAGATTAGCAGAAAAGGATACATTGGTCTCAGCAGCAAAAATCATAAGAGAAAGCTAATGGAAGGGCTTGCAATAACCTCAAAAGGAATAGAAGATATAGCTGCTCTTGAAATATCAGAAATCCTAAAGATTTCTGAGTATGCTCAAATGTCAAAAAAGCAAAGCTTTTTTGATCACACTCAAAAATCTATGATTTTTGATGAATCTTCGATTTTTGACATAAAGGAAATCACAAAAGCAAAAACAGACATTAAAGAAGGCTGTGTGATAATCCAAACAAAAGAGATTTTGGATTTATGCAAGCTGTGTTATGAAGCGCAGTCATTGGAAAAAATTCTTCTGTTATTAGGCCATTTTTGTTTTAGTGATCCTGAAGATTTTTACACAAAAATAAGCGGGATTGTAAACAAGATTAAGCTTCAGGAATGGCTGGACAAGAAAACAACATTCAGGATATCAAATAAAAAAATTGATAACGCCATAAACAGCGAAGAAATTAACGCAAGAGTAGGAGAACTGATCATCGACAGAATAAAAAAAGAAAAAAAATATGCACAAAAGGTGGATCTTGAAAACCCGGATGTTATTCTCTTTGTTTACATTATCAATGGTATGTGCTATCTTGGCATCGATCTGTCTGGGTTTGATTTGCATAAACGGGATTACAGGATATTCTGTTGCCCGCGTGAATTAAGGGCGACTATTGCGTATTCTTTATCAAGAATAGCAGGGTATGAACCAGAAGACCTATCGCTTGATCCTTTCTGCGGTTCAGGCTCAATCTTAATAGAAGCAGCTCTCTTTGCCGCTAAAATGCCAATAAACTTCTACAGAAAGGAAAAATTCCAATTTTTAAAACTGAAAGAGCTTCAAAAAATTAAATTTGACAAACTCTTTAAAGAAGTGGATAAAAAGATTAGCAAGAAAAAAACAAGAATATATGGATATGACCTTGTTCTGCATTACATCCAATCAGCAAGAAAGAATGCAAAGATCGCAGGAATCCAAAAGCAAATCACATTCAGCAGGGTGGATATCGACTGGGTTGATATAAAATTTAAGAAATGCTCTGTGGACAAGATAATCACCCAGCCGCCTCAATTAACGCAGAACACTAACCCTAAAGACATAGAAAAGATGTATGATAACCTGTTTTATCAGGCAGAATACATATTAAAAAAGAGTGGAAGTGTAACCTTAATAAGCCCTTCAACAGCGCTTCTTAGAAAGTCTGCTGAAAAATATAAATTTAAAGTAAACCACGAAAGAAAGATTATGCATGGCAAAACAGAAATGGAGATTGCTGTTTTTGTGAAAGACAGCAAATAGGCATCATAAATCTACAACATCCTGTTAAACTTCACCATATCAATGAAATATTTATGCACTCTTGTATCATCAGTTAGTTCTGGATGGAATGTTGTGATTAGCAAATGGCCTTGCTCTGCCATAACTGGCATGTTGTTGAATTGGGCAAGTATCTTAACACCATCATGCACACAATCTACTATTGGAGCTCGGATAAAAACCCCCCTAAATTTTCCTATTTTTTCAATATTCAAATCAGCTTCGAAACTGTCAATCTGCCTCCCATAACCATTTCTAGTTATGGAGATATCCATCAAGCCAAGCTTTGGCTGGACAAAATCAACATATTTTGCTAATAATATAGCTCCTGCGCACGTTCCATATATTGACATGCCTTTGTTATATTTTTCAACTATACCTTTATCTAAACCATATTGATTCATTAGATCCCCAATAGTAGTTGATTCACCGCCAGGAATAATCAATCCATCTAGATCATCCAACTCTTCTGGCAGCCTTACTTCTACAGCATTTACTTTTAATTTCTTCAGAGTATCTATATGTTCTATAACTGACCCTTGCAGGGCTAATACCCCTATTTTCATAGAATTAAACTCCCCTGTCTTGCATTTTAGTGTCTAATTTTGATATTTCCAAGCCCTTCATTGGCTCTCCAATACCTTCTGAGACTTTAGCTAAAATTGATGGATTGTCAAAATGGGTTGTAGCTTCAACTATTGCTCTAGCCCGTGTTTCAGGATCTGTAGATTTAAAAATTCCTGAGCCAACAAATATGCCATCGCAGCCAAGATGCATCATCATTGCTGCATCTGCGGGCGTTGCAATGCCCCCAGCTGCAAAATTCACCAAAGGCAATCTTTGAAGCTTAGCAGCTTCTCTCACTAAAGCAACCGGAACCCTCATCTGCTTTGCAATCTTCTCAAGATGCTCATAGCCCTTATTTTTTAAACTTTCAATCTGCTCATTCATCATTCTCATATGCTTCACAGCCTCTACAACATTGCCTGTTCCAGCTTCTCCTTTAGTCCTTATCATTGCTGCTCCTTCGTTAATCCGCCTTAGCGCTTCTCCTAAGTCACGAGCTCCGCATACAAAAGGAACCTTAAATAAGCGCTTGTTGATATGGTGTTTTTCATCTGCGGGCGTTAGAACTTCACTTTCATCAATATAATCAACACCTAACACTTCCAATATCTTCGCTTCTGCAAAATGGCCTATCCTGCATTTTGCCATGACTGGTATGGAAACAGCGCTCATAATCTGCTTGATTATCTTTGGATCAGACATTCTGGCAACCCCACCATCTGCCCTGATATCAGCAGGGACCCTTTCTAGAGCCATAACTGCTACTGCTCCGGCTTTCTCAGCTATCTTTGCCTGCTGCGCATCAACAACATCCATGATTACGCCGCCCTTTAGCATCTCAGCCAGGCCTTTCTTTAAGAGATAAGTTCCTTTTTCAGTATTTTCTGCCATTTTACTACTGACAAGAATTCCTAATCAAATAAAAAGCTTTTGTTTTAAAAGAAAAAGGGAGGTTTGCTGGCTTCAGGAAAAGAGGTGTCTCAAACCTGAAGCCAGCGAATTTATCATCAAAGGTGTTTAGTTGTAGTATATACTTAATCGAGGGCTTATAAATAGATTATGAAGTGAGGATAGGGAACTGAGATTCATAAGGTTTTTAAATGGCATATACGCATTTAAATCTACTAAACCCAACTTAATTGTTTTAGAAGAAGGCGCTTCCGCCTATACATCTATATATTTTTACAAACCAAAAGAATCTGAAAACTCCATTATCTTCTTGTATTCTGATATATATTTAAGGCCTTTGTCTGTTATCCTAAAATACCTGTTTTCGTCTTCCAGATCCTCAGAAATCATCTCTTTATTCTTTAGTTCGCTGACATACTCTTTCATTTTTGTATGAGACAGATTAGATTTATACAGAAGATGAGTGGGCTTAATCTTACCTCCTTTTTCTTGTATTGATTTCAGTATATCGTTAATTATTTCAATTTTTGTTCTTCTTAAGTTCATTTTTTTAGTACTAAGATAATTGTAAAAAGCAAAATCAGATAACCTACTAATTGCGCGGTTTGAGCTGCAACAAACATAAAACCGCTGAAAGCAGATATCATAAAGAATAATTGGCTAAGGGCCATCATTAAGAAGGATAAAGCTACAAAAACCCGGTTCTTAGTGTGTTTAGCTCTATAGTTCTTATAATAATAAGCAAAAATAAGGCTAATCAAAACAAGTAATGTTCCATGAAAGAATATAAACGAATGTTTGCTGTAAAGAGCTGCTACAAAGACCAAATAAACCAATAAAAGATTGATTTTCTTGTCATTTATCTTGTATACAGTGATAAACAACAACAGGAAAGCCAGCAGCATAAAAAAAACGCCTATAAGGGAGCCAAATCTGGAAACCCATGTTATTTGCTTGATGACAACTACATCAATGGCAGTTAACTCAATAACTTTATTCTCTAAAGACTTAGTGTAATAGATAAAGTTAGACAGGATATTTATTAAAAAAGCAAAAGCCACCAAAAAAAAGGAAGCAGCAAAATGCAGATATCTTCTTTGAGAGGTATACCTGTATGTCTTGTAACCATAGAATGCTATCAATAAACCTACAATTACTGAAACTACCTCAAATATAGAATCAAGACCATAGAACCACTGTGGTGAATATACATACAATACCATTTTGCAGTTAACAACTCCTCAATTTCATTTAAACGTTTTGTGAATCCCTATTCTCTACCAACATTTCACAACGTATTTATAAAAGCCATACTATAAAAAATAATATAACCAATATGGAGGTGATGCACTCAATCTATTTTAGTACTAAGAAGGAGGAGGCAATCACGCTTCCTTCTCCTTTATTTATTATTTAGTTCGCTCTCAATTGGAGAGTAAGTCATTGAAATCAATGAAGCAACCAGCATCATCACAAAAACTAGAGTAAAAGCAAAACCCCAGCTTTTTGATCTCGGCAAAACATATATTGCAGAAACAAAAAAACCAACTATACTAGCGATCATAAATGTTCCTTTCAAAGGAGCCACGTTAAGTGCCATTTTATCACCTCTTTTGCTTAAATCTTTTGACTATATAAATCTTATTGAAACTTTCATCTGAATTCAACGAAATTCAGCTTATTTACCATTTTTCTAGCTTTTTCCAGCTTCTTATTGAAGTCTTCCATAAATAAGGTTATCTTCCTGCATGCCAGATCCTTAATTTCGCCAGAAGTCATTGCTCCAGACTTATAATCATTAAATATATTTTCAAGTTCTTTGTCATCTTCTACTAAGTGCTGCTTTAACAGCTCAAAAACCATGCATTTGTCTACCTCAGCCCCTAATCTTTGGTGCTCTTCTAAAGTAGCCCTGCCTCCAGTCACAGCTTTTCTAATCTTTTTGCAAGCACTATGGATATCTTCAGGCAATTCAATATAACTATCTGGCTTTGATTTTGACATCTTTAAGGAACCGTCCAAGCTTGGCATAAATTTGTGGTATAAACCTGATGGCAGAAAGAATTTT
>CAZKBD010000020.1:0-13963 GCA_964550945.1 uncultured Methanosarcinales archaeon | reverse complement strand
CTTACTATATCTCTAGTGAGCCTTATATGTGGATCTTGGTCAACGCCAACAGGAATAATGCCGGGCATCCTCTCTTCCAATTGCGGATAAAGAATGTCTCCAGCTTGTGTTAAAGCTGATACTATCCTGCTTGGATCCGCTGTTCCGTATATGGCTTTGAACTCACTTAATGTTATCTTTTTGGAGAATTCATAAGCTAGGTGAACTACTTGTTTATTATCAGATTGAAAATAAAAAGTGGTTTTTTTTGGGTCTAATCCCAGAGCAAGGTAAGCAGGTATTTGAAACTCGAGAGCATTTTTCCTTGCAGTTTCTAAAGAAACACCACGAGCAGCGCTGCTTTCAAGGTCTGCGACTAAAATGTATGTTTTTGCCCCATGATCCTGGAAATATTTGATGTTTTCAACGACCATCTTTGTGCCAAGATGGATCTTTTCAGCAGTTGGCATTATTCCTGAAAGAACATAAAATGGCTTTTTTTCTTTGATGCAATCCGATATGATCTTTAAATCCCGGCCTGCAAAAACAATGCCTCTTCTCATCAGCCTGTTAGGGTTAGGGAAATCTTTAGAGTTAAAACTCTCTAAACCAAAATCCTTCACAATCTTCGCATAATCCTCTATCAACTCTGAGCTGTAGGGATCAATGATTTTTTGTGGCATTCTTCAATAGCCTCACATAATTCTCTATCTTGTTTAGAATTACTATCCTTTTATTTAAATTCTTCTCAATAATCTTGACAATAGCACTTCCAACAATAGCTCCATCTGCTCCAGCCTTTAAAACAGCCTTGACATGCTCTGGCTTTGATATGCCAAATCCAACACATAAAGGCAGCTTTGTATTTGGCCTTATACCTTTTATTAATCTTAAGGTGTCTGCTTGCAGCTCTTTTTTTGCTCCTGTAACCCCCAATCTTGAAACAACATAAACAAAGCCTTCGACATTTTTTAATATCTTTTTTAGCCTTTTTTTATCTGTTAAAGGGCTTACAATAAAAACGGTGTTAACCTTATTTTTTCTTGCTGCTTTTATGTAAGGCTTAGCCTCTTCTATTGGCAAGTCAGCAACTAAAACAGAATCAATTCCTGATGCTGCAGCCTCTTTGTAGAATCTCTCAATCCCCCTTTGGTAAACAAGATTTGCATAAATCAGGATGCCTATAGGGATTTTGCTGTTATATTTTCTTATTTCTTTAATAAATTTAAAATTTCTGTCTGTGTTTACTCCTGCCTTTAAAGCGCGGACACCGGCTGCCTGGATTGTTGGGCCATCTGCAATCGGCTCACTAAACGCAAATCCAATTTCAAGAATGTCAGCGCCAGCATCAATAATATGTTGGACTATATCCAAACTAACATGATAATTTGGATCACCAGCTACAACAAATGGAATTAATGCTTTTTCCTTCCTTTTTTTCAAATTATTAAACGCTTTTTTATAACGGTTCATCTTATTATAAGTTATGGCAACATCATTTTTAAACTTATTCTTTTATTCCTTCAACAGTTTCATAGTCTCTATTAAGAAACTTTTTGCCCTCTCAATGGACGTCTTTGCTTTTGATTCTATCCTCGTCCTTTCTAATTCATAAGTAAAAACATTCCTTTTTTCACTTTCATAAGCTAAATCAGACACGAGCTTTTTTGCTTTAATATCTGCCTCTTTTACAATTTCTTCTCTGCCCAATAATTCCTCTGAATCACTTTGCGCTTCCAAAAATTCTTCTATGTATTTTTTGGTTATTTTGCCAGTCAAATAAAAATAATAAGCAAATGTGTTGAATGCAATCTTATGAACCCCCCTTTCTGATACTATCTTGATGCCCTCTGAAGTCAATAATGCATTTGCCATATAATACATAGAGTAATAAGAAGCATTAATTGCCCATAAATAACCTTTAAAATTTTTAAAACCTGTTGCTTCCATTAATTTGTTGTTTGTAGACACGTCCAACAATAATCTTGCAGAGTCTAATGAATCCCTTGCATTTTCAATAAAAAACGCCGTTAGTTTTTTATAGTCTTCATTCTTTTTTATCAAACCTTCTTCTAATAACCTTGGAACCAATTTCTTAATTTTTTCAATTTCTTTATCATCAAGCATTTTACCTTTCCTTTATCAACCTATAATAGTCCTCAGCCCCAAAAAATATAATGTGCTTATTAAATGTTTCATTCATAACATTCAATTTATCCCTTTCTTTAATCATTTCTTTTACGCTTTCTTTACCAACAACGCTGCAATGGTGTTTTTCTAGGTATATATCAGCTACCCTATTTAAGAATTTTTCCTCTTTGTCAGCATCTTCTGTTTTTTCAATTATCATCAACACATCTACATCTGAATTTTTTGTCTCTCTTCCAATAGCATAAGAACCAAAAACCAGCAGTATAAAGAAGCTTTCCATTTTTTTTAGGATTTCTTCAAAAAAAAACATGGTATCCTTATGTTTTTTCATGAATTCTTCTGCTCTTAGTGACTCTATATAAGCCAAATCCTGAAAATTAGATTTATAATTTAAACTTAACAATCTGTGTTCATCCTCTATAATGAATCCTTTTTTTATTAAATCTTTTGTTGAGTGGTAAGTAAGCGGATAACTCTGTTTTACGCTTCTAGAAATAGCCCTAATGCTGTAAGACTTGGTTATAGTTGAACAAATCAGCTTTAGTGTTTTTATCTGTGTTTTTGTAAATAGCATGATTATACCTCTAAGTATATCATATTATACCTTTAGAAGTATATAGGTTATATTTATATGTTTTGGTTGTTAACAAGAAAATTAACATAACACCTTATCTTCTTGTATCCTTACACCCAATTCTTCCGCAGCAACATAAACATCTTTATCTCCTCTTCCTGATAGATTAACAATGACAATCTTACTCCTGAACCTTTTTGCATTTTTTATCAGATAAGCAACAGCATGAGCTGATTCCAAAGCTGGAATCAATCCTTCTTCCTTGCTTAACAATTGGAATGCATCTAATGTTTCTTTGTCAGTTGCATAGCCATATTCTGCTCTTTTCATTTCTCTTAACATTGCGTGCTCTGGGCCAACTGCGCAATAATCAAGGCCTGCTGATATCGAATGAGTATTCATGATCTGGCCATATATATCTTGCAGTATGTAAGTGAAAGTGCCATGGACAATTCCGGGCCTTCCAACTTTTCTGTCTGCAAACCTTGCGGCATGTTTTTTTGAGATTATGCCAAGACCGCCGGCTTCTACACCTATCAACCTAACATTCTTGTCTTTAATGAATCCCTTAAATATCCCAATTGCATTGCTGCCGCCGCCAACACACGCAATAACAGCATCAGGAAGCTTGCCCTCTAGCTCTATTACCTGTCTCCTCGTTTCTTTTCCTATCATGCTTTGAAAATGAGCGATCATTGTGGGATAAGGATGAGGCCCAAGAACAGAGCCAAGCAGATAGTGTGTTGTTTTCACGTTTGTAGTCCAGTCTCTAAGCGCTTCATTAATCGCGTCCTTAAGTGTTTTTGAGCCTGTTGAAACAGGATTTACTTTTGCCCCAAGCAATTTCATTCTGACCACATTGAGCTTTTGCCTTTCAATGTCAGTTGTTCCCATATAAATTTCACATTCTAATTTCAATTTAGCGGCTGCTGTTGCTGCTGCAACTCCATGTTGCCCTGCTCCTGTCTCAGCAATAATCCTTTTTTTGCCCATATATTTTGCTAACAGCGCCTGGCCAAGAGCATTATTTATCTTATGGGCGCCTGTATGAGCCAAATCCTCTCTCTTTAGATAGACTTTACAGCATAGTTTTTTAGAAAGGTTCTCACAAAATGTCAATGGTGTTGGCCTTCCTACGTACACTCTTAATAACTTTTCAAACTCGCTCTTGAATTTTTTGTTATTCTTGTATTTATTAAAAGCAGCTTCAAGCTCTTCACAAGCTGGCATCAATGTTTCTGGGACAAATCTGCCACCATATCTGCCAAAATACCCTTTTTTCATTTCTTTGCCCTCTCGATAAACAATCTCATCTTTTCGTAATCCTTGATTCTTGCTTTTGATTTAACCCCTGAATTTGTATCTACTGCAAACGGTTTAACTTTCTTAATAGCATCTTTAACATTATCTGGGTTAAGGCCACCTGCCAAAAAAACTTTAGTTTTAACAGCTTTTACAATCTTAGCGCTTATATCCCAATTGTGGGTTTTTCCTGTGCCTCCTTTTTTTCCTTTAACAGCTGTGTCTAACAACAAATAATCAACATACTTCTCAAATTTTTTTGCATCTTTTATGGAGTTTTCGCTTAAAACACTGATTGTTTTTGTAATCTGAATGTTTTTAAATTCTTTTCTAATCTTGCCAATTTCTGCTAGTTCAATATCATTATGCAGCTGTATTATTTGCGGGTTAATCTCTTCAGCAATCTTGATTATTGGCTCTGCTTTTTGTAGATATGTAACAAAAACAGGGCTAACTTCTAATGGCAATTTTTTAATTATTTCTTTTGCTTCTTCTTTAGTTACTTTGTCTTCTGAAAAGCCAATTTCAACTAATAAACCAATGAAATCTGCTCTAAGTTTTGCTGCATCCAGGGCGTCATTAATGTTGGTTATACCGCATATTTTTGTCTTAACCATTCGCTGCTCCCCTTAAATCAGCAATTGCTTTCTTCCTGTCTTTTTTTCCAAATATTGCAGATGCTGCCACAAAAATATTAACGCCTGCATTAGCAGCAGCAGATATAGTCTCTTTATTAATCCCGCCATCAATCTCAATATCTAATTTTGGCTTTAACTTCCTTAATTCTTTGGCTTTGCCAAGGACTTCTGGCATAAAGCTTTGCCCGGAATACCCTGGCTCAACACTCATGATCAAAACCATATCAACCTTATCCAAGTAATATTTTATTTTTGTCAATTGGGTTTTTGGCTTTATAGATATGCCTGCTTTTATCCCTCTATCTTTAATCAATCTTATTGATTCATCGATATCATCTTTGCATTCTTCGTGTATTGTTATGATTGAAGCGCCAGCGTCTGCAAAATCTTGGATATGCCCTTCTTTGATAGGATGCTCTACCATCAAATGCACATCAAATGGCAGTTTTGTCTTAATCTTTTTTATATCGTCTGCTGAAAATGTTTTTGGAGGAACAAACTTTCCATCCATAACGTCTATATGCAGCAAGTCTGAATAGGGCTCAACTGCATTTATCTCTGATTGGATCTTAGCCCTATCTGCAGAGAGTATTGAAGGAGCGATCTTTATTTTGAGCATTTTCAAAACAATTTTCTGATTTTCCCTTTAATGTCTTCTGATTTCATCAATGAACTGCCTATCAACACTGCATTGACATACTTTTTTACTTTTTTTAGGTCGGATTTCTTATTAAAACCAGATTCAGAAATAATAATGCGGTTTTTTGGGATCTTTTTAGCTAGTTTTATTGTGGTGCTAAGGCTGATCTTAAAATTTGTTAAATTCCTGTTGTTAATGCCAATAATTTTTGCATTTGTCTGCAATACTTTTTTAAGTTCTTCAATTGTGTGCACTTCGACAACACAACTCATATTGTATTGTTTTGCAATCTTAACAAAACTATCTATCTGCTCTTTTGTTAAAACAGAAGCGATAAGCAAAATAGCATCAGCGTCAAAATACCTCGATTCGTAGATTTGGTATTCATCGATTATGAAATCCTTCCTCAATATGGGTTTTTTGGAATATTTCTTAGCAATCCTTAAAAAGTTTATATTCCCCTTAAAAAATCTTTTATCAGTCACGACTGAAACAGCAGCAACCTCTTTAAGGCGAAAATCCTTTGTAACCTTTACAATATTGAATTTTTTTCTTAATACCCCCTCGGAAGGAGAAGCTTTTTTTATCTCAGCTATCAGATTCAACCCTTTTTTTGAAATAGCTTTTTTAAAGTCTCTACTTGATTTGGTGATCTGGCTAAGCAAATGAGTAAAAGGGAATATCTCCTTGGTCTTTTCTATCTCCTCTTTTTTGTTTGCTATTATCTCGTCTAATATCATTTTATTCAGGATTGTTTGTGTAGGCTTTTAGCTTATCCAGCACTTTCAATGCTTTGCCAGAGTCAATTGACTCAGCAGCAAGCTTGATCCCATTTTTTATGCTGTCAACCTTGTCAGCTGCAAATAGTGCGGCAGCAGCATTCAATAAAACAACATCTCTCTTAGGCCCTTTTTCTTTTCCTTTCAATATGCTCAAGATTATTTTAGCATTCTCTTCTGGATCGCCTCCTTTAATCTCATTGAGGCTGGCAAGCTTAATCCCAAAATCTGTCGGCTTTATCTTGTATGTCCTTATATGGCCGTCTTTATATTCTGAGACTTTTGTCTCTGCCTCAATTGTTACCTCATCCAGGCCGTTGCCATGTACAACTAATGCGTGCTTGCAGCCTAATTTTCCAAGCACCTCTGCCAAAGGCTCTGTAAGATCTTCAGCGAAAACACCCATCAATTCGTATTGGGCTTCTGCTGGATTAGTTAATGGGCCTAAAATATTGAAAACAGTCCTTACGCCAATCTCCTTTCTTGGGCCTATTGCGTATTTCATTGCGCTGTGGAATTTAGGAGCGAACATATAACCAAATCCAACTTCTTCAATGCATTTTTCAACCTGTTTTGGCTCTAGATCAATATTAATGCCTAAGGCAGAAAGAACATCTGCTGAGCCGCATTTTGAGCTCACACATTTGTTGCCGTGCTTAGCAACCGGAACATTGCAGCCAGCAACAACAAAAGCAGCACAAGTTGAGATATTAAATGTTCCTGACTTATCCCCGCCTGTCCCAACAACATCAACTACTTTTTTTCCTTTTGGATTAATCCTTTCAGCTTTTTCCCGCATGACTTTTGCACAAGCAGCTATTTCATCTATCGTTTCTCCCTTTATTCGCAAAGCAACTAAAAAACCAGCTATCTGGGCGGGTGTGGCTTGCCCTGACATTATTTCATTCATAACAGCTTCTGCTTCTTCTTTTGCAAGATTCTTTTTGTCAATAAGCTTTGCAATCGCTTCCTGGATCATAACTTTCTCACCTTTGAGATTATATTGTCAATCAACAGGCCGCCAATAGGAGTTAAAATGCTTTCAGGATGGAACTGCACACCCATTACTTCGTTCTCTTTATGCCTTACAGCCATGACAATATCTTTGTCAGCTGTTCTTGCAGAGATTTCCAGACAATAGGGTATGTCTGTTCCAGCAAGAGAATGATATCTGCCTGCCTGGAATGGATTTTCAATTCCTTTGAAAATGCCTTCGTTATCATGCTGGATAGTGGACGGTTTTCCATGGACAATCTCAACAGCTCTTGAAACTTTGCCTTCAAATGCCTCAATTATGCATTGGTGGCCTAAGCAGACACCAAATATAGGGATCTCTTTGTGATATCTCTGGATTATCTCGATAGAATTGCCTGCTTGCCTTGGTGTTCCAGGTCCTGGAGATATCACAATCAGCTTTGGCTTGAATTTCTTGATCGCACTATCAATTGTTTTCATATCTATATTGCTCCTGTAGACTAACACTTCACAATCCCTCTTTTCAAATTCATCAACTAAGTTGTAAGTGAATGAATCAAAGTTGTCAATAAATAACACCGGCAGCCTCATTTGAATCCACCTGCTTTTGTTATTGCTCTCAAGCAAGCCGCGGCTTTCTTCTCTGTTTCTTCAAATTCACTTTTTGGGATACTATCATACACTATCCCTGCGCCTGCTCTTATGTATGCTTTGTTGTCTTTTAATCTCATTGATCTTATTGTTATAGCAGAATCAAAATCTCCGCTTGGGGTGATATAGCCAACTGACCCACCATAATAGCCCCTCTTGTTTTTTTCAAACTGCCTTATCAGCTTCATTGCTTCTATCTTTGGAGCGCCTGTCAGAGTGCCCATGTTCATCGATGCAAGATACGCATGCAATGCATCTAGATCATCTTTTAGAATGCCTCTTACATTTGATACAAGATGCTGTACATGGGAATATTTTTCAACAATATAAGGCTCGTCCACAAATCTTGAGCCTGGTTTTGAGATCCTTGCAACATCATTTCTTGCTAAGTCTATAAGCATAGTATGCTCTGCAATCTCTTTTTCATCAATCTTAAGCTCAGCCTCATACCTTGAATCAAGATCTTTGTCCAGTTTTTCATTAATTAAGCCGCGAGGCTTGGTGCCTGCAATTGGCCTGATTTCAACAATCTTTTCTTTATCGCCTTCTACTCTTGTGAACATCTCTGGGCTAGATCCGAGCAAGATTCCATTTGTATTGTTAATGAAAAACATGTAAGGGCTTGGGTTTAATTCCCTTAATTCCTTGTAAATATCAAGAGGCTCTGCATTATAATCAGCTATAATTGTTCTTGAAGGCACGGCCTGAAAAACATCGCCTTCCAATATGTGCTTTTTTAGCTCATGCACAATATCTATAAACTCTTCTTTAGATGTGTCTGTGGTTATCTGCTGCTTTTTTTTTGTGAATTTTCTTGGCTTGGGCAGCTTGGATTTTAGCGCTTTTTCATAGTTTTCAATCACTTTTAGCGCATTTTTGTAGATGGTGTTTTTTTTCTCTTGTGTGACCAAAGCATTGGCAATAAAATATGTTCTGCTGTTTTTATGGTCGGTCAGGAAAAGATTATCAGCAAAATAAAGCTCATAGTCAGGGTCTTTTAGGATATCTTCTTTGTTTTTAGGCAAATCCTCAAATTGGTCAATAAAATCATAGCTGATAGCTCCAAACAAACCGCAATAAGGTATAAATGGCTTAGAAACAGGCTTAAATTTGAAAGCAATAGCCCTTATAATGTCCATATGGGTCTTAAGCTTTAGCCTTTGATCTTCACTTACGGTTTTTCTTGTTGGGATTAATTTTCCTTTGATATAATCCTCTTTATATTGGATTTTGTCGCAAAAATCCAGCTCTTTTTCCTTTTTTAAAAGAATAATAAACTGTTTTCCTAGATTGTTTAATGCCTTGATCTCAAAATCTTCTTTAAAGCCCATTATTTTAAGGCATGGAGAAGCAGTTCCAATACTGAATTCACCATATTTTGGCACTACATCTGCTGATTCAAGCAATATACTATTCTTTTTTCTTCCATAATCAGATAATTTCGCAAAAAGCTCTAAGGAGTTTATTGGTTGCTCTATTACTTTAAACAAGGTTATTATCTGCCCTATTTTGGCTTTCTCTATCTGGACCTCAAAATTATCCATTCCACCCTCCAACCTAATAATACTCATTTATTCACCCCGCCTATATAAAGTTTTTTATTAATGATTGAGTGCAAAAAATGCAATAAGGAAAAATAGACCTTATTATGGTTAAATAAGAGCATATAGAGGTAATTAGTGGCTGAATAATCTTAAAATGTGGTTTTTTGACTAGATAAAACTCAGAAATTGCTTCTTTAGAGCCACCGACAATCACTTGACATTTTTAATCAATTTTATAGGTAATAACTCTCCTATTTAAATATTTCCTTTAAGATTTTTATTGCATTCTCAATTCTAGCAGGAAAAGCTGCTATAGAGAGCGTTATATGAAAACAATTGCCAGAGTCTGTAATGTGCAGCTCATCTTTTAGAAGCCTGTCTTTGTCCAGCCTGATAAAGAATCTTAACTGGCCATCTAATCTTGAGTTTAGCTGCTTTATAAGAATGCCTTTCTGCTCTGGGTTAAGCTTATTTGTTAAACTTTTTAAAAATTCATTGATATGCCTGTCTTTTTTAAGTTCAATCTCAAGGATCCTTACCTCTTTTTTATTGAACCCGTCTGCTTTTGTTTCCTTTAACTCTATCTTTTCTTTTTCAATATCAAATGGAATTAAAGACAATGCTCCTTTTTTTATCAACCCCATATCATCTTCTGGCTTTGCGAAGACAGATAGTTTTATTTGATGTGCTAGTTTCATTTATTTCTTGGTAGGGCTGCCATTATTTAAAACCTTCTAGCAAAATTAATTGACAGGATGTATCACTATCCTATAATAGAAACATTTTTATACACCCATCTATTTGCTCAGAAAATGGCACAGAAGCTAAATGTTGCTGATTTGGAAAACGCTTTAAATGAATGTTATGCTGGATTTAGGAATGATAACCCAGACAGAACCTATAATGTAATATTTGGTGTTGTTGGATCAGACCCGGTTGTAGCGACTTCTAACTTAAGAACAATTATGCAGGGCAGTAGCCATTGGAACAATGTAAGGATTCATGGTGGATTGTTCACCTCTCTCCGAGACTTTCTTGTAGGCATAGACAAGCCTCCTAAAAGCAAATTAGATGGTTTAAAAATGTTATTCAATATGTATTCTGCTCTTGCAGAATTGCAAGAACATAGTATATTCTACCAAACCTTTTATTCAGGACTTACAGGCAAACCCTTACCCTCAAAAGGATTGGCAGGAGTTGTGAGAAGGTTGGGAGCGTTTTACCATGGTTATGATGGAAATCCTCTTTTTCATAATTTAACTGCGAGTACACCTGTGCTTACAGCGCCAGTCCATCTTACCGATGTGGCAACCATGGTAAGCAAAAGAGGTGGCAAAGAGGATAGCCTTAATCTAGATTTGGTTGTAGCACTGGTATCAGAAAAAGATGGATATTACAATATGGGTGTAGGTTGTGATGGTTGCAGCCCCTTTGTCAAATATGCAGCTACTCATGATCATCCAAGATTAGTCTTGATTGTAAATAACAATATGCCGTTTATCCCTCACTGCGGAGATAAACGCGTTTTTGAAAATCAAATTCCCATCGACTCTCCTAACATTGACTATGTAATCGAAGGAGATACCACTCCATTGGCTATACTTCCTCATAAACGAGCGACAAAAGCTTCAGTAGAAATAGCAAGGATAGTTGCTGAGGAGATAATATTAGACCCAGCTAATGAAGGTATGGCTCTGCAATTCGGAATAGGTGATGTTTCAACCTTAGCTGCGAGAGCTTTGGCTGAGAGTAAGTCACCAAGAAAATTTGTTGTTTATTCTGAAATAGCTTCAGACTGGGCAATCCCTTTAATTGAATCAGGCAAGGTAACTGGTTCTTATGTACATCTGAACGGCAGTAATGTCTCTTTTGAAGGAAAAATTACTTGCTGCCTGGTTTTTGGAGAGAATAAACAATTTTATGCTAAAGTCCAAGAATATGCTGATAGGTTCTTGCTGGTGCCTTATGTAGACCTTTTTGGCCCTGGATTCAGCAGGACTATAGCAGTTAATAATGCTCTTGGTCTTGATTTTACACCTGCAGTAGATGCTCATTGTAGGGATGGTTACCTATTCTCAGGCCCAGGAGGCCAGCCAAAAATTGCGAGACAAACACTTGATACTGGCGGATTGTATGTCGTATGTTTAAACTCAACCCACGGTCGCAATGAGTCAAGCATAGTGCCCTCATTCCCTAAAGGGACCATCCAAACAGTGCCGACCCAGGAATTGATGACAGGAGATAATAATGGGATTGCTTATGCGGTTACTGAATGGGGGAAGGAAAACCTAACCAGGGCAGAAGGAGGAGACGGCCATAGGTTATCTAGAGAGGAGATAATAATGAGGATGATTGATTTAGCTCATCCATCCCATAGGGCAGATCTTAAACGGCAAGCAGGGTATTATCAAGGTGTGCGCTATTCTCCTGCAGATAAAGCAAGATACGGGAATAAGTTAATGGAAGATATTGGAAGGATCAGGCAGTTCGAAAAATAACTCTCGCTTATTAAATAGATACCCAAACGATAAATCAATAATTCATTTTGCCACATTATCTCAGAGATATTTATGGTATCTATTACAATTCTCAGCTACCATGGTCTCATGTTGGGAAGAGGTAAAAATTTATCCAATAGAGAAGCAATAACCAAAATCACAACCTTTTTATAAACTAAATAAAAGTAATTTCTAATGAAGCATACCCTTAAAATAACTCTAGTTTTGGTCTTATTGTTTTTATTTGCTCAGATAGCTGGCTTGGCGATCATAAATAAATACATTGACCATAAAAAAACAACTGAAACAGGAGAAATTACATTTAGTGAACTGCCTTATGGTTTAGAGAGGCCTGCAATAGAAAAAGGCTATTCTTTTATTTTTTATTTAACTTTTGCCATACTCTTTGGAACGATATTAGTCCTTCTGTTAGTAAAATTCAGAAAGCCATTCATCTGGAAGATATGGCTTTTATTTGCAATAGTGTTATGCATGAGCCTTGCTTTTGGGGCTTTTATCCATCCTATCTTTGCGTTTGTTATTGCATTTGTACTTGGATTATGGAAAATATTTAAGCCAGCTCCTTTTGTTCATAATATAACTGAGCTGTTTATCTATGGCGGCTTAGCTGCAATATTTGTTCCGATTAAAGCATTTACGATTCCTGTTGCTTTCATAGTTTTATTGATAATCTCTGCTTATGACATGTATGCAGTATGGAAAAGCAAGCATATGATTGCCATGGCTAACTTTCAAACAGACAGCAAGATATTTGCAGGGCTGTCCTTGCCATATAAACTAAATGCAAAGCCGAAAAAAGGATACAAGCTAGTTAAAGGAGCGGTAAAAACCGCAGTTTTAGGAGGAGGAGATATAGGATTTCCATTGATGTTTAGTGGAGCTGTTATGAAGAGCCTGATGTTAACGAACACAGAGCCAGCAGCATTCTTGAAAACACTTATAATCCCAGTATTTGTCAGCATAGCATTGTATATTTTATTAATGAAAGGAAAACAGGATAGATTTTATCCAGCAATGCCTTTTTTAAGTTTAGGTTGCTTAGCTGGTTATTTGGTTGTTTTATTGCTCTGACTGCTCCAGAAATATATCTTTTAATGTTTTATTGCTTTTGGCTATCTCTTCTTCTATTGACTCTGTTTTTTCAGCAGGCAGCTCTTCTTTTTTCTCTACAATATCTCTTTTTGGGCTTTCGATAATCTCTTTTTTCTCTTCTATCTCTGTGACTTCTATATCATTAGTCTTTATACCCTGTGAAAATGTTTTCAGGGTTTTCTGGCTTAAGCTGACTGAGTAAGAAAGAGGGCTTATAACCATCCCATCCTTTGCAGCTATAACCTGCACATTAGTTTGTTTTTGAATCTCCCTTGCTTCATATAATGGATCAGATTTCATCATGTCAATGCCAAAATGAGTTATTATAGCTAACCTTGGAGCAACCTCTTTGATTATTTTTACAGCATCTTCACAGCACAGGTTCATATTTTCTTCCTGCTTTTTGGCAAGTGGAACATTAAGTATCAGTATATGCGAGCCCTTATAGCTTTCAACTATGTCTTTTGAATATTTTGTATCAGAGGAATAGGTTAATGTGAATTGGGGTGTAAAAAACTTAAAGCCAATTGCTTTTGGGTCGTTATGCTTTGTTTTTAATGCTAAAATCTCTATGTCATCAATTGCAACCTTATGCTCTGGCTCAAGGACAATAAACCTCTCAAGAAAATTTTTGTAATAGTCTGATAAATAAGGCTTATAGCCTTCTGCGCCATTGACAAATGTATGGTTTGATATCAAAACTCCTTTTTGGTCAAATCCAGAATAGGTCATAGCATCAATCACTGCATTTACATCATTGCAATGGTATAGATGATTATGAGAGACAAGAATGGCAGTATTAGCCCTTAAGTTAACGCCGCACTGAGCAGCTTGTGATAAAGCACCTAATCCAGGATCAATATGGAACTGATGATCATTTAGCTGGATTATTATTCCTCCAGCTGTCCTAACCTGCTTGCCAGCAACATAAGGATCAGTTCCTGTTCCTAAAAAAATGATTGAAGCTCCTATATTACAACACCCTCAGTTGAGTTATTCTGTAAAATTAATAAAGGTTTCTATTATTTTTGATATAGAAAAAGAAACATAAGAAAAGCGTAGCTTTTCTTGTGGTATATAAAGTATAGAATCCTTTTTCCATAAGAAATAAAACCCGCT
>CAZKBD010000019.1:0-25385 GCA_964550945.1 uncultured Methanosarcinales archaeon | reverse complement strand
AGTTTCATATACGAAAGAAACTCACCGTAGGGAAATAGTTTTGGGATAACACAAACCATTTAAAAAACATTACCTTTAAATACTCAAAGTGAATTCTAACTACTATTGCATTAGTGATTTAATGCAAGATTAGTGTGTAGTAAATTGCACATAAATTAGATAGATAGGTGAAATTGAACATGAGAAATGAAGGTGGCTTTAAGCCAAGAGGATTTACAGCGCCAGTTAAAGTTGGCGATGAGTTAGATGTGAAGATAGAAGCAGTTGGTGAAAAAGGCGATGGCATTGCAAAGAAAGATGGTTTCGTTTTGTTTATACCTAACACCAATGAAGGAGACGAAGTAAAAGTCAGAGTAACCAAGGTATTAAGGCGAGTTGGCTTTGCCGAGGTTGTTGGAAAAGGAGAAGCTTCTGAATCCAGCGAACCAAAGGAAGAATCTTCTGAATCAGATGAAGAGAAACCTCAACAAGAGGAATCTGAAGAAACTGAACAGAAAGACACAGAAGATTTTGGCGAAGACATAGAAGAAAATACAGAATAAATAGCTTAGTTCTATTTTTTTCTTATTTTTTAATTAGCTTTATATAGCTGTTGCTGTACTCTTTTTTTATGAGGCTTTTTGTAGCAATTGATCTGCCAGAAGAGCTTAAGGAATATTTTTCTCAGGTACAGAATCAGATTGGAGAGGATTCAGCTCAGCTAAGCTATGTTCAAAAAGAAAACCTCCACATCACTCTAAAATTTCTTGGAGAAGTTAAAGAGGAGAATATTAAGAAAATAAAAGAAATCCTGGGAAATATAAAATTCAGGCCTTTTTCTTTAGTGACAGAGAAAATAGGAATATTTCCAGATGAAAGTTACATTAGGGTAGTATGGATCGGATTCAAAGGAGAAGACATTTTATTTGAGCTCCATAAATCAATAGACATCAGTTTAAGCAGGATGTTTGACATGGAAAAGCAATTCTTAGGCCATATAACCCTTGCAAGAGTTAAGTTTGTCAAAGATAAAAAACAATTCATAGAAAAACTAAGCTCAATAAAGATTGAGCAAAAAGAGTTCAATATAGGCTCTTTCAAGCTGTATAAAAGCACATTGACAAAGCAAGGCCCTGTTTATGAAGTAGTTGAAGAATATAAACCGCCACATTTATAAATAAGGCTTAATTTCTATGGCTTAATACCAAAGATACAGGCTGGCTATGGCTTGTATACATGCTTGTGAGGTTATAAAAAAGCAAGCGGAGTTTTCAAAATGACAGAAGAACAGCAATTTTTAGTGCCTACAGATGTTTACCTAAAGTCTGGAATACACATAGGAACAAAATTCAGGACAAAATATATGGAGCAGTTTATCTATAAGACCAGGCCAGATGGATTGAGTGTCCTAAACCTTCAAAAGATTGACGAAAGAATAAAGCTAGCAGCTAACTTAATGTCTCAATACTCACCAGAAGATATTATTATTGTCAGCAGAAGGGAAAACGGCTGGAAAGCGGTTAAGATGTTTGGCAAATCCACTGGTGCTTTAGTTTTTGCTGGCAGATACCCTCCTGGAATGCTTACCAATCCAAATCTGGAGATTTACAGGGAAGTAAGATTATTGCTTGCAGTGGATTCGTGGCCAGATAGGAACACTATAAACGATGCAGTCAAAGTTGGCGTTCCTGTAATAGCCTTATGCGACACAAATAACCAATCCAATAATATCGACTTAGTGATACCATGCAATAACAAAGGAAAGAAAAGCCTCGGATTATTTTTCTGGATACTGGCAAGAGAATACCTGAAGAAGCGGGGCATAATAAAAAAGGACGAAGAAATGCCAGAGAAATTAGAAGATTTCTCTGACGAGTAATCAAATCAACATTATCAGGTCCTTAATTGCTTTTTTTAGCTCTTTTCGTTCATACAATACTTTGTAGACCTGAGTTGTCAAAGGCATATCTACGCCATTCTTTTGGCTGAATTCATAGACCGCTTTAGTGGTTCTTATCCCCTCAGCCACCATTCCATGCATCTCTTTCTGTATTTCCTCAAAAGATTTTCCTTCAGCTATCTTTTGGCCCACAAACCTATTTCTTGAATGAACGCTTGTGCATGTAGCGACTAAATCACCAACACCAGCAAGGCCATAAACTGTTTTTTGCTCAGCGCCAAAATATCTTCCAAACCTATTCATCTCAGTCAAGCCAAGAGTTATTATGCTGGCTCTTGAATTATCCCCGAAGCCCAGCCCGTCACATATGCCTGCTGCTATTGCAGTTATATTCTTTATTGCGCCGCATATCTCTACACCAACAATATCATTATGAGGGTATACTTTAAAATAAGGGGTAGATAAGGCTTTCTTAACATCAAGCAATGCGCTATCATTTTTTGAGGCAATTACTGTCGCAGTTGGTATTTTTCTGCCTACCTCTTCGCTGTGATTTGGGCCAGACAACGCAACCATCTTTCCATTCGTTTCTTCCTCAATCACTTCAGACATTCTTTTATAGCTATTCTCTTCAAGGCCTTTGGCAACACTGACAAGAACAGCTTCCTTTTTAACATATTTCGATATTTGTTTTGCAACACCCCTGACAAATTGGGTAGGAACAGCCATAAAAATAATATCGGATCCAGTTACAACCTCAGCCAGATCATTGCTCAATACAACTGAGCCCGAAATTTTTACTCCTGGAAGAAACAATTTATTTTCATTCTCACTCTTCATAACCTTAAACAATTCCGGCTCACGAACCCATAGGTTTACCTTATTATTCTCTGAGAGCACAACTGATAATGCAGTACCCCATCCTCCAGCTCCAATGACTGATATCTTTCCCATTTTAATAACCTTGTTCTTGGTTTGATAGTCTTGCTATCTCTTTCATTATCCTGTCAGTAACCTTTCTTGATATGTCATAATCGTCACATTTTCCATAATATTCTTTAAAGTACATTAACTTTCCTATATTTACAGTGCATCTTTTGAATCTTGGAAAAAATTTTCCTTTAGGCATGATATCAAATGTTCCAACAAGCCCAATAGGCAATACAGGCACTTTTGCAGCCAGAGCAAGCCTCGCAACACCAGTTTTTCCTTTTTGTATCCTTCCATTTAATGTTCTTGTCCCTTCTGGATAAATTGAGACTATCTTTCCACTATTGAGGGCAGTTATTGCCCACGCCAACGCCTCTTTACCGCCACTTTCTCTGTCAATTGGAATAGCATCTGCCCATTTATGAAACCTTCTTTGGAACCAGCCATCAAAATGCTCTTTTTTTGCCAAAAAATGCATCCGCTTATTAAGGCGGTTAACAAATATTGTGGCTAATATCAGATGATCTATATAACTGGAGTGGTTAGCAGCAATTATGAAATTGAGGTCTTTGGGTATATTCTCTAATCCGTTTATTTTTTTTATATAAGGCCGTATTATGGCCTTAAAAATCCGCTTGCCTATTGGGTGGACCATTTTAATAGTTATACTCTTTCTTAGCTAATTTTGCTATCTCTTTCATGATAATAACAGTTACGTCTTTTAAAATCTTTTTGTCATTCTCCTTTCCGAAGTACTTGTCTAGGTAGATGGGGCCTCCAATATTTATATCGCATCTTTTAAATTTAGGAAATTTTGAGCCTTTCGGCAAAATCTCATAAGTGCCTATTGCTCCTATTGGAATGACAGGAACTTTGGCAGTCAAAGCCAATTTTGCAATGCCGGTTCTAGCTTCTATAATGCTGCCGTCATGGCTTCTGTGGCCTTCTGGAAAAATGCCTATGGGCTCTTTATTTTTTAAATAACCTAGCGCCAGATTAAATGCCCCTTCATTAACTCTTTTTGCCTCTTCACTTTTCTCTCCCACCCTTATTGGAATGCATCTTCCATACTCTAAAAATTTTCTTATGGGATAATGCTTATAGAACCTATCATTGCAGTAGATATGTACAGATTTATTGATATAAGGGATGATATTGCATGGCAATATCAAGTCTTCTGCAAAACTCCCATGATTGCAGGCAAATATGAAAGAATCTTCTTTTTTTAGGTTTTCTAATCCAGAAATATTTCTTACCCACAGATTAACAAATGGAGCTAATGTCAGTCTAATACCTAGGTATATCATTATTCACCTTTTAGCTCTTTTATCAGCGCTGGCAGGAATTGATTTACATCAGCAACAATCCCGTAATCAGCTGCACTAAATATCATTGCATTTGGATCTTTGTTTATGGCGATTATCATATCCGAGTTTTGCATTCCTGCCCTATGTTGTATTGCTCCAGATATCCCGCATGCAATGTAGAGCTTTGGCCTTACTGTTTTCCCTGTCTGGCCAACCTGGTGGTCTTTTGCAATCCATCCTGCATCAACAACTGCCCTTGAAGCACCTACTTCTGCCCCTATCAGTGATGCAAGCTCCTCTATAAGATTAAAATTTTCCTTATTGCACAACCCTCTTCCGCCGGAGATAATTATTTTAGCTTCCTCAAGATTTACTTTTTTCTTTTTGGATTTTATTATCTCAATTATCGTTGTTAGAGAGTCATTTTCAGTTAAGTTCGGCTTTATCCGGATTATCTCTGCTTCCCTTTTTGTGTTCGGCTTAGCTATCTTGAAAACTCCCGGCCTGGCAGTTGACATCTGAGGCTTATGGTTCGGACATTTTATCTGAGCCATTATATTACCCCCAAAAGCAGGCCTTGTCTGCAAAAGCAAGCCGTCTTCATCTATGTCCAGGCCAGTGCAATCAGCAGTAAGGCCGGTTGTTATCCTTTGGGCAACTCTTGGGCCAAATCCCTCCCAATATTTGTAGCGCCATAGACCATTATCTGGGGCTCCTCTTTATTTATCAGTTCAGATATTACCTTAGCATATAATCCCGTAGTATAATCCTTAAGGAGCCTGCTCTCAATTAAGTATACTTTATCAGCGCCATACTCTGCTAGAGATTTTGAAAGGCCGCTGTCTGATTCGCAAGCCAATATAGCAGCAACCTTTACATTCAATTTGTTTGCAAGCTCTTGCGCTTTTCCCAATAATTCAAATACAACTCTTGATAGGTTATTATTTCGCTGCTCTGCAAAAATCCAGACTTCTTCACCATCTTTAACCTTCTCCTCTTTAATCTCTTTTTTTTCTTCATAGGCTTCAACATAATCGCTGTCAATCGCATTTTGAAGTTCCAAGCTTTCATTGACTTCTGCAAAATCGTCTCCTTTGTTTAATGTGATTCCATCTATTATCATTGAAAATCCAGGATAATTGTCTTTTAGCTTGATCTTGGCCATTTTAGAATTTTTGGATTATTTCCTTTTCTTTCAGCTTTTCAATCAGCTCATGTGCCATCTCTTTTATGCTGCCATTTAAAATAACTCCCTGGCCTTTTGCCTGCGGGCTAAATGTTTTCTTTACCTTTGTTGGGCTGGAGTTAATGCCTATCTCAGAGTCAACTGCATTTATGTCTGCTGCTGTCCACTTTTTTATCTCTGCCTTAAATGAATTATCAATCCCGTTTAGAGAAGGATACCTGGGATGATTTATGCTATGGGTGCATGTTACAAGCACAGGAAGACTAGACTCGATTATTTCATAGCCATCTTCCATCTCCCTTTCTACCTTTACTTTTTTATTGTTGATCTTGTCTATCTCTATCTTTTGAGCATAAGTTATCTGGGGTATTTGCAGCGCTTCAGCCAATTGCGGGCCAACTTGAGCAGTATCACCATCAATTGCCTGCCTTCCGCAAAGTATCAAATCATATTTTCCGATCTGTTTAATGCCTGCTTTTAGCGCATTTGCAGTTGCCCAGGTATCAGAGCCTGCAAACTTGAAATCGCAAAGTAGAATGCCTTCATCAGCTCCCATTGCAAGTGCTTCTCTTAAAGCATCTTCTGCTTGTGGAGGGCCCATTGTGACCACAGTAACCTGAGAATTAATCTTTTCTTTTATTCGTAATGCTTCTTCCAATGCATTTTTGTCTTCAGGATTTATTATAGATGGAACACCCTCTCTTATTAAGCGGCCTGTTTTCTGGTCTATCTTCACTTCTGTTGTGTCTGGCACCTGCTTGATGCAAACGACAATGTTCATTCTATTCCTTTTCCCAAAAGCTCATTTCCTATAATCAGCTTTTGTATCTCAGATGTTCCCTCATATATTTCAGTTATCTTGGCATCACGATAGAATCTTTCTAGGGGATAGTCTTTGATAAATCCATAGCCGCCATGTATCTGTATTGCTTTTCTTGTAACTTCCATTGCAACGTCTGAGCCATAAAGCTTTGCCATTGCAGCAGCTTTTATATAATTCTTTTTCTGGTCTTTTACATGAGCAGCTTTTAAGCAAAGCAAACGCGCTGCATCTATCTTTGTTGCCATCTCTGCAAGCATAAAGCTTATTGCCTGGAACTTGAACAGCTTTCTTCCAAACTGTTCGCGTTCTTTAACATATTTTATGCATTCGTCCAATGCTGCCTGCGCAATTCCAACTCCTTGAACGCCTATTCCTATTCTTCCAGAATTGAATACGCCCATTGCAATCTTAAACCCTTCACCTTCTTCACCACCTATCAGATTCTCTTTTGGAACTCTCATATCCTGGAAAACAAGCTCTTGGGTGTTGGAACCCCTTAGACCAAGCTTGTCTTCTTTCTTTCCCAGGCTGAATCCCCGGGCTTTTTTTGTTTCGATTGCAAATACGCTAAGGCCGTTATGCTTTGCGCTCTTATCAGTTGTTGCCACAATATTGATGAGGTCAGCCTTTCCGCCATTTGTGATAAAGATCTTATTCCCATTTATTATGTATTCATCTCCGTCTCTCATTGCAGTTGTCTGGACATTGACTGCATCTGAGCCAGCAGCTGGCTCTGTTAATGCAAACGCTCCTAAATATTCGCCTGAAGCTAGTTTTGGCAAAAACCTTTCTTTTTGCTCGTCAGTGCCATTATTTACAATAGGATAACAGCAAAGAGAAGTATGGGCTCCCATTGTTACAGATGTTGAAGCGCATGCCCTGCTTACCTCTTCCATTATTATTGTCTGAGAAATATTATCAAGCTCAGCTCCACCATATTTTTGGGGAATAGACATACCCATAACGCCTAGTTTTGCGAGCTTTTTTATCTGTGTTTCTGGAAATATCTCCTCATGATCTATATCTGCGGCAAATGGAACTATCTCTTTATTAGCAAATTCAGTAATCATTCTCTTTATCATCAATTGCTTTGGTGTGAAGTTAAAATCCATAATGCCCCCCTATTTTAGAATCTTATAGCCATTTATAAGATTTATTGTAAAATACCGTTATATAACGCAAATAACATTATATAATAATCCCCCCATCAACCCTTATAACCTGACCTGATATGTACTTTGCTTTGTCTGAAGCAAGGAAAACAGCCAGATTAGCAATATCTTCTGGGGTTCCCATTTCCTGCATAGGTATTGCTTCCAGTATTTTGTCTAACATGATTAAAGGTATCTGGTCTGTCATTTTGCTTTTAATGAATCCAGGAGCTATTGCATTAACTGTTATCTTGTTTTTTCCAACTTCTCTTGCCAAGGATTTTGTCAGGCCAATGATCCCTGCTTTTGTTGCTGAATAATTGCACTGGCCGAAATTTCCACCAATCCCTACAATAGAGGATAGGCTTATAATCCTTCCGCCTTCTGGAATCAATGGCAGAATGCTATGAGTTACATTATAAACTCCTGTAAGATTTATGTTTATCACAGCGTTCCATTCCTCTGGAGTCATCTTTTTTAATGTCCGGTCTTTTGTGATTCCTGCATTATTGACCAAAATGTCAACTTTTTGGAATTTTGCCTGCGCTTCTTCAGCCATCTTTTTGCAGTCTTCGAATTTTGAGACATCTCCAAGAATAACAATTGACCCAACACCCATTGATTTTATTTCCTCAGCAAATTTCTCTGCCTGCTCTTTTGCTGGCGCTATGTCATTAATGATTATGCTGGCTCCTTCTTTTGCCAATGCAATGGCAATAGCCTTCCCAATGCCTTGAGAAGCGCCTGTTATTAATGCAACTTTCCCACCCATATCTTTCGTGTTATTCATAATATTCAACCCCCTTATTATAAGCAAGAAACACTGGCTTTTTTTAAAACTTTCTACAAAATTGGCCCTTCTTTTGATAGTTAGATTAAGGCAAATGAATCATAAAGCTTATATAACTAACAGTATTATATTAGCAATAATGAGCTTTAAGGATTCTGGAATACCAAGCACAACTATTATTGGCGTGATTCCTCAATATCCCCAGCATACCAAAAATAACATATTTTCTTGGGTTGTAATGCCTCCAGTTGGAATATTGTCTGTTCTTACAAACCTTAAGATAGATAAGAAATATGATAGCTATTGCATAGATGAAAACAACTACCGGGGGCCATTAGATTTTATTGGAATGCCTGACCATGAATTTTTGCAAAGGCAAAAGCCGGCAAAATTTGCGTTCTTATATGGGGGCATGTCAAGTTCAATACTTAGGATGTATTCAATAGCGCAAACCTACAAGAAATTTGGCAGCATAGTTGTAGCAGGAGGCAGCCATGTAGATGCCCTGCCAAAAGAAGCGCTAAGTAAAGGAGTTGACATAGTTGTTCATGGAGAGGGAGAAGAAACCGCGAAAGAAGTTGTAGAGGCTATGCTAGAAGGAAACCCTCTTGATAATATACCAGGGATAAGCTTCATTAATGAGAAAGGCGAATATGTTTTCACAGGCAGAAGAGAGCCCATAAATAACCTAAATTTGTTTGAATCGCCTGATTTAACAATAGTCCGGCATCTAAACAAGAAATTCACGCATATTCCAATCAGTAGAGGAAGAGGCTGCAATTTTAACTGCGAGTTCTGTGTAGTGCATGACTTATATGGCAGCTATAAATCCATGTCCCCTTATAAGGTTGTAGAAAACATCATAAAATACAGCGACCTTGGATACAAAGAATTCTTTTTTACAGATGATAATTTTGCCCAGGACATCCAGGACACAATAAACCTTTGTAGAATGATTGGAGACCATAAACGGCAGTTTAAGAAGAAAATCCGCTTAAATGTGCAAGTAAGGACAGAGATAGCTGAAAACGACGAGCTATTGGAAGCTATGAAATATGCAGGAGTAAAATCTCTTTGCATAGGCTATGAAAGCCCAATAAATGAAGAGCTTAAATCAATGAGAAAAGGAGTGACAGCAGAGTTATTAGAAAGGAGATCAAGAAAATTATCAAAGCTATTCTATATCCACGGCATGTTTATATTTGGATACCCCTCATTTAGCGATTCCAAATACAAATCAGCTCTTACACTTAAACAAAAGGCAAAAACATATATGCGATTTATCAAAAGAGCGAAAATTGACAGCTTCCAGATAATGAAAACGCTGCCTTTGCCAGGCTCTGTGTTAAGAGAGAAGCTGGAAAAAGAAAATCGATTGCTTCCATTAGAGATGGTTAATTGGGATAAATATGATGGATTGTGGCTTTGTTACAACCCCAAGCCAGAGGACATAGACCCTTACGAGCTTCAAAAACTTCCAACCCTTCTTATGAAAAGGGTTTACTTAGGAAATTTCATTGAGAGCAGTATAAACTACGGTAACTGGATCAACTGGTTATGGAATGGCACCTTAGGCTTTCCATTACAATTTAGTATTTTTTATTCAAAAATGTTTGTTAAAAATACATTTAGCAGGCTCAGGAATCAAAGTTTTATGGATGTGCCATCAGACGAGATAAGGAACCTATTTTATACGCCATTATTAAGCGCATGGAGGGATATAAAAAGAAAGTGGAGAAATCTTGCGATTAAGACAGGGGGCGGAAGGATAGCCAGTAGATGGTATAAGCTATACAACCAGAGCGATTATAAGTCAAGGTTAGAACATTTTTTTAAGAAACAAAGAACAAATCAGTAGTTAACTTTTCTAAGTATATTCATTGTTGTTGTGCCGCCAGCGCCGCCAATATTATGCACTAGCGCATTTCTTGTTTTTGTAAGCTGCCTATCGCCTGCTTCTTTTCTCATCTGCTTTACAATCTCATAGACCATGCCCAGTCCAGTCGCTGAAACAGGATGGCCCTTTGCCTTAAGTCCGCCAGACACATTAATAGGCAGCTTTCCATCAATATTGAAAACGCCATCTCTAACCGCCTTATATGCTTCTCCTTTTCTGCAAAAGCCAATATCTTCATATGCCATCAGCTCAACAATTGTAAAAGCATCATGCACCTCTGCAAAATCTATATCGCTTCTTTCAAGGCCAGCTTGTTCAAAAACCTCAGTGGATGTTATAATCGTTCCATCCCATGCAGTTAAATCATCTCTTTCAAATGGAGGCAGATAATCTGCGCAGCTTGAAGAAGCAGCAATCTCAACGTCGGTCTTATCTTTTGTTATGACTACAGCAGTTGCGCCATCAACACTGATACTGCAGTCAAATACTCTCAAAGGAGAGGTGACCACGGGCGAAGTCTTTATCTCTTCTAAGCTAACTTTTTTTTGATAGAAATAAGCATGAGGATTAAGATAAGCATTTTCATGATTCTTGAATGCGATTAATGCTAAGTCATCCATTGTTGTTTCTGGAAATTTTTCCAGATATGCCTGCGCCACTAAAGCGTTTTCCCCAGGAAAATTAATGCCTTCAGGCTGCTCCCATTTTGATTCTGCTGCCATTCCAAATTCCTGGGTTATCTTCTGGCTGTTTGCAGTATGGCCATGCAATTTCTCAACACCAACAACCAGCACATTATCAAAACCAAGCCTGTTTGCAGTCCACAAAGCTGTTCCACCGCCAGCGCATGCAGCAGGAACAGTTATTATAGGGATATTTGTTTTCAATATGCCTGAGAGCACAGATGCAAAATGCCTTTGAAACTCGCCTGTGTAAAACCATTCCAGAGTTGAGCAAACTATTGCATCTATCTTGCTTATTGAAATGTCTGCATCGCTTAAGGCATCTGAAATAGCGCTATATGCTAAAAGCTGAGAATTCCTGCTGTGGATCCTATATGGTATGCAGCCAACCCCTTTTATGAACATAGCTCAGCACCTTTTTGCAATGCTTTTTTATTTAATTCAATAAGCTCTTGTTTTTTCTCTGAAAATATCTCTTCAATGGCTTTTTCAATGTTTTCCATTCTTAGCAGGTTTGTTTTTCTGATAAATGCTCCAAGGGCTATTATATTCGCAATTTTAGTATTTCCAAGCTCATCTGCAGCTTCAGTTGCATTAATGCTCACAATATCCAAATCAGCTCTTTTTGGGTTTCTGATTATTAATGAAGAGTTCAATACCAAAAGGCCGTTTTTTGCTATTGTTTCTTCAAATTTGTCTAGTGAGTTTTGATTCAGTATTATGGCGATATCCGGATTCTCAACAACCGGGCTTGCGATAGCCTTATCTGAGATTACTATAGACGTATTAGCTGTTCCTCCCCTCATCTCAACTCCATAAGACACCATTGCCGTTACATGTTTGTTCTCATAAATACAGGCTCTTGCCAATATATTTCCAGCTAATACAACTCCTTGGCCTCCAAAACCGGCAATTATTATTTTTCTTTGCATTTTATTTGTCCTTAAACACACCAAGCGGAAAAACCTTTTTCATCTCTTTATTGACAAAATCAACTGCCTTTTCAGGGCTTAGTTTCCAGTCTGTTGGGCACATTGATAGCACTTCAACTAAAGAAAACCCTTTTCCAGCTAACTGAGTTTCAAAAGCTTTTTTTATTGCTTTTTTTGCCTTGATAACATCTGCCGGCGTGCTTACAGCAACCCTTTCAAGATAAGCAACACCATCTAATGCAGATAAAAGCTCGCAAACTTTAAGAGGAGGGCCTTCTTGATTTTTGCCTCTGCCATTAGGAGTTGTGGTTGTTTTTTGGCCTATCAATGTGGTAGGAGCCATCTGGCCGCCAGTCATTCCATAAACCGCATTATTAATAAAGATTATAGTTATATTTTCTCCACGATTTGCAGCATGTATTGTTTCATTAGTGCCAATCGCAGCCAAATCACCATCTCCCTGATAAGTAAAAATAATCCTGTCTGGCAATATCCTCTTCATAGCTGTTGCAACAGCAGGGATCCTGCCATGAGCGCATTCAATGATATCGCAATTAAAATAATTATAAAGCAAGACAGCGCAGCCAACAGGAGCAGTTCCAATTGTTTTCTCTCTAATGCCTAATTCATCAATCACTTCTGCAACTAATCTGTGAGCAATGCCATGGCCGCAGCCAGCGCAATAACTCATAGGGATATCATAAAGGCTTAGGGGTCTTTTCATTTGTAAACCTCTTTGATCTTTTCAAATATATTTTCAATGCTAGGATACCATCCGCCGCCTATGCCTAAAAATTCAACTGGTTTTTTGCACTCAATCGCTAGTTTAACATCCTCGATAAATTGGCCGTTTGACATCTCAACAACAAGGAACCTTTTTGCCTTGTCTGCTAACCTTATGAACGCTTTTTTTGGAAATGGCCACAATGTTATCGGCCTTATCAAGCCAACCTTCATCCCATTATCTCTAGCCAAATCAACCGCACCTTTTGCTATTCTTCCTGTAATGCCATATGCAGCTATTACCAAATCAGCATCTTCTGTTTCGTATTCTTCTGCTAAGTTGAGCTCATTTTCTATCTTGCCATACTTTTCTTTCAAATGGATATTATGTTTTATCAGCAAGTCAGGAGGGCTTAATAACAATGTTTTGATGACCCTTGCTTTCCTTCCCTTGCAGCCATCAAGAATAAACTCTTTTTTTGGCATCTTTAGTATTGGCTCGTATTGTTTTATCTCTACTGGCTCAGCCATCTGCCCCAAAATTCCATCGCTCAAGATCATAACAGGATTTCTGTAATAGTCAGCATAATCAAAAGCATTCATTGTTAGATCATAAGTCTCCTGTACAGTAGAAGGCGCCAGAACTATCAATTTATAATCGCCATGGCCTCCTCCTTTAACAGCTTGGAAATAATCTCCCTGAGAAGCCCTTATATTGCCTAATCCCGGGCCTCCTCTTTGTACATTGGCTATAATACAAGGAAGTTCTGCAGCAGCAATATAGCTGATCCCTTCTTGCTTCAAGCTTATTCCAGGAGAAGAAGAAGAGGTCATGCATCTAGTGCCAACCGCAGATGCTCCGAACACCATATTAATTGCAGATAATTCAGATTCTGCCTGGATAAAAATCCCTTTAACTTCAGGCATTCTTTTTGACATATATTCTGGAACCTCATTTTGAGGAGTTATAGGATAACCTGCATAAAATCTGCAGCCAGCCTGAATAGCAGCTTCAGCCATTGCTTCATTTCCTTTTAATAGGATTTTGCTCATTTCTCAACCTCAATAACCAGATCAGGGCACATCTGGAAGCAAAAGCCGCAGCCAGTGCATTTTTCTTTATCAATTATTTCAGCATAATGATAACCATTTTTGTTCAATTTTTTTGAGATCATTATATTTTTTTGAGGGCAGACACCTACACAAAGCTTGCAATCTTTACATCTTTCAATATCAAATCTTATATTAACCATTTTGTTTGATTAGCTTTGAACCAATCGCAGGCTTTAACTCACGCCTGCAGGCATCTAATTCATCTCCAACATTTATTATTTCCCTTAAATCAGAAGTTCCAATTCCAATTCTTTCAGCTATCTCCAATAAAGGGGCTTTTCCTAACAAGCCTATTTCCTTAAACACAGTATCTAAAGCAACTGGATCCCTTGAAGATAGTATCATGTTAAGGAAAGCAGGCTCGCCATACATTAAAGGCCCGTTTCCCTGCATACCGATAGAAGCATCTCCTATTGCAAGGTATTTTGGCAATAGTTTATGAAGATAGGCAATTGCCTCCAAAACTTTAGGGTTTTTTTCCAATGCCTTGTATGTCTCTGTAGAAACAACCCTGATCATATTCTCTAAAGCTCCTGAAATGCCCAAAAGAAGATGGGTTTTCATAACAGGAACATTGATCACTAAATCTTTATCAAACAATTCTTTTGAAATCTTGAATTTAAAGCCTCCAGACTCTTTTTCAATAAATTCCGTTTTTCCTAAATCAACTAGCTTAACCCCTAATTCATTGGCTAAGCTGCTAAATCCTGATTTATTGGCTGCTTTTTCAAATTCGCCAAATTGGGTTTGCTCAGCTATCGTGACATTCTCTTTTTTAACTCCTTTCTCAAAAAGGTATTCAATCAACACCTTTACAACTTTAGGGTTAGTGGTTATTGCCTGGTATGAATAAGCATCTGCCATGATGTTTGGCTTGATTAGCACTTTAGAGCTTGGGTTAACATCAATATCCCCGATTAATTGCAAAGCATGTTTTATTGCTTCATAAAAATCATATTTTATTTTAATGATAGAAACAGCGCTTTCATCATCACTTTTTTCCCATCTATAGCTCTCTCCTAGTTTATATTCCTTCATTGTTTTTTTAGGCATTCTATTGCCGTGCTCATCTTCTAGGATCAAAGCGTAATAGGGGATTATAGGGTGTTCTGGAGAGGGTATAAGAATTTTTGTTACCCCAACAACTTTCACTTTTTTGCCTATCTGCTTTTCAACCGCATCCTTACAATAGATGCATCTTTCAATAGGGTATATCCATTTTTTGTTGCATTTTTTACATATCCATCTCACTATCAATTTAACCACCTGCCTTCTTGAATATATGGACTGTTATTGAAGCTCCAACTCCGCCAATATTTTGAGTAAGCCCATATTTATGATTTTTTACCTGCCTCTCTTTACATTCGCCCCTTAATTGCTTCACTATCTCATAAATCTGAGCCATTCCAGTAGGGCTTATTGGATGGCCTCTTGCCTTTAAACCACCGGCAGTATTTACTGGAAGCCTGCCATCTAGCTTTGTTGTTCCATCCCTGACTAATTTAGAGCCATAGCCTTTCTCAACAAAACCAAGATCCTCATACGCCATCAACTCCATTATTGTAAAAGCATCATGCACCTCAACCACATCAATGTCACTAGGCGCAATCTTTGCCTGCTCATAAGCTTGTTTTGCAGCCAGCTTGGTTGCCTTTAACTCAGTTAAGCTTTCCCTTTCAAAAGTCATTATATAATCAGTTGCCATTCCTGAGCCAATAACTTCAACATCTGTTTTCTCATTTGTCAAAACAGCAGCAGCAGCGCCATTCACGCTAATGCTGCAATCAAACAACCTAAATGGAGAAGCAACTATAGGAGAATTCTTTATTGTTTCTAATGTGACTTTCTTTTTATAAAAATGTGCTTTGGGGTTTAGATAAGCATTTTCATGATTCTTGAATGCGATTAATGCCAGATCATCTGCAGTTGTATCAAACTGGAGCATATGCTGCTGTGCAAGAAGCGCATTCTCACCAGGAAACACCAGGCCTTCTTCCTGGCTGTATACCTTGTCAGCTGCACTAAGTATCTCTTTTGTTATTATTTCAGTTTTATTGCACGCAATCTTATCTGTTCCAACCACAAGTATGGGGTCATAATTCAATCTCAAGGCAGTCCAGAAAGCTGCTCCTCCTCCCCCACATACAGCAGGCACTCTTATTATAGGGACTTTTTTCTTAAGAAGCGAGCTAACCAAAGAGCTGTAATGGCGTTGCTTTTCATCATTAACTGTGCTGTCAACTGTGGAGATAACAATTGCTTTGATATCCTTTATGGAGGTATCTGCATCAGCCAGAGCTTCTTCTGTTGCCTCGTATACCATCTCGTAATTAGCCCTGTCCTCTACTGAAAACTTAGTCATGCCTACGCCTTTTACATACATAAGAACACCTATTTGTAGGCTGCGCTATGTTGGGCCCTAAACTGCTTCCTGTCAACAACAGCCAGCATTAATGTTGCCTCAGCAATCACTTTCTCTTCTTTGATTACCTTTGCCTGCAATAAAGCTCCTCTCTCATCTTGGCCCATTAAAGCTGCCTCATATTTTAGTTGATCTCCTGGGAATGCTGGAGCTGAAAACTTAGCTTCTTTTATCCTAAAAGCAAGAACATCCTTAGTGTAGTGGTCTTCTAGGTTGTATCTGACCAGTAAAGTAGATGCTTGTCCTACGCCTTCTATTATTAAAGCCCCGGGCATTATTGGAAACCCAGAAAAATGGCCTCTTAAGAACCATTCATCAGAACTTATGTTCTTTATTGCCACAATCTTGTTCTTATCAAGGCTTATTACTCTATCTATCATCAAGAAAGGGTACTCGTATGGGATTATCTGCTTAATTGCGTTGGAATCGAGCATTCCTTTTTCATCCTTCAAATCATCTATCTTTTTCATAATATCAACCCCCTATAGCCTAAAAACCACCTTTATTTATATAATTTTCGTAAATAACTAGGCTTAATCAAAACGTTTAAAAAGCCAAAAATAACTCTCTATACTGATGAGCAGCGCTGTACTTGACAAGGTAGTCACTAAGCTACTGGCCCCTCTAGAGTCTAGCTACATGTTTGTAAAAAATTTAGCTAAAAAAACAAAGAAATCTATACCCTTTATCTATAGTCAAGTAGAATCCTTAGTTAGATCCCATATTGTTTCCTTAGAGCGAAATAAGCAGCTTCTCCATAATCCTGATATGGAAGGCATAGCAGATATAATCACCAAGAAAGTTATAGGAGGATTGCCTCATCTGGACGAAAGGCGCCTTAACGAGGTTATTAAGAATAAATCCTCAAAATCATTCCTGGATTTATTAACTCGTGGCTTAGGTTCTGATAGCTCAGATAAAGAATACAGCATCCTGGGTGATAAGCCCCTTTTTAAGAGAATATTGATTGCTAATAGGGGGGAGATTGCTCTTAGGATAATAAGAGCTTGTATGGAGCTGAACATAGAATCTGTAGTAATATATTCAAAAGTTGATAAGGACAGCCTGGCAGTTAAGTTTGCAAATAAAGCATATAATATAGGTTCTAATGATGGTTATCTAAACATAAAAAAGATACTTAAAATAGCCAAAAAATCAAAGTCAGATGCTATCCATCCAGGTTATGGCTTTCTAGCAGAAAACGCTGAATTTGCAGAGCTTTGTAAAAAAAAGAAAATTGTATTTATAGGCCCAAGCGTTGAATCTTTGAAATCAATGGGTAATAAAGCTAAAGCCAGGGAATTAATGATAAAAGAAAGAATTCCTGTTATAGCTGGTGCAGTAAAACCTTTGCAAAATATCTCAGAAGCCATAAAAATGGCTGGAGAGATTGGTTATCCTGTAATCCTAAAAGCCGTTGCAGGAGGTGGCGGTAAAGGCATGAGGTTAGTAGCAAAAAAGAGCGAACTAGAAAAAGCTTATGAAGCAGTAAAAACCGAAGCAAAGGCAGCCTTTAATGATGATTCTATTTACATAGAAAAATATCTTGAGAAGCCAAGGCATATAGAATTCCAGATATTGTCTGATAAATATGGCAATACCCTCCATTTAGGGGAAAGAGAGTGCTCTATCCAAAGAAGGCACCAAAAACTTATTGAGATAGCCCCTTCACCAGCAATCACAAAAGAATTAAGAGAAGAGCTTGGTGAGGTTGCGATAAAGGCAGCCAAAGCAGTTGGCTATGAAGGAGCAGGAACAGTTGAATTCTTGGTTGATAAAAATGGGAATTTCTTTTTCATGGAGATGAATGCAAGAATCCAGGTTGAGCACGGTATTACTGAAATGGTAACTGGAGTTGACCTGGTCAAAGAACAAATTAAATTGGCTGCAGGCGCTAAATTAGCTTACACCCAGGGAGATGTTGAAATCACTGGTTTTGCAATAGAATGCAGGATAAACTCAGAAGATCCATCAGAGGAATTTAAGCCGTCTATTGGCACAATTTCAAATTATATAGTCCCAGGAGGCCCAGAGATCAGAGTTTGCTCAAGCTGCCATGTAGGCCATGTAGTCAATCCATTTTATGATTCATTAATATCTAAGTTGATGTGCCACGGCAAAACAATGCAAGAGGCAATTGCAAGGACAAGAAGAGCATTAAATGAGTACATAATAGAAGGCATTGAAACAACAATTCCATTTCACCAGCTTGTTCTAAGCAATGAAAATTTCGCTAGGGGCAATATACACACCTCTTTTATTGAAGATAACAAGATAATAGAAAAATTGCAGAAGCAGAAAAAATCAACCAAAAAAAACCTTTCAAAAAAAGAGAAGATATTAGTAGTATCAACAGCAGTTGCTAAATATCTGGAGCATAGGCCTCTTGCCCCAAAACTAAATCCATGGGTTAGTGCTGGAAGGCAAGAGCAAATGAATCAGGAGAATGAAATTTTCTGATCAAGAATGTACAAAATCCACTACTTCAAAAGCTTAACATCAACTAATGACAAAGTTAAGGGATTTAATGAGAATTCTGTGGTAATTGCTGAAATCCAAACTAAAGGCAGAGGCAGATTTAAGAGGAAATGGGTTTCTTCCAAAGGAGGATTATGGCTTTCTATTCTTCTAAAACCAATGCATATGGGTAAATTAGGGTATTTGACATTTTGTGCAGCAATCGCATGCCAAAAAGCAGTTGCAAAAATGACTAAACTAAAAAGCAAGGTTAAATGGCCAAACGATTTAGTTGTTAGAAACAAAAAATTATGCGGCATACTTACTGAAAGCAGTTTCGGGAATACTAAATTTGCGGTTGTTGGCATTGGCATGAATACTAACAACCAAATACCTAAAAATCTGCAGGAAAAAGCCGTATCCTTGAGGATGATGTTAAATAAAAAGGTGGACAATAGAAAGCTTGCAGAATACATACTAGATGAATTTGAATCACTCTACCAAAACTTCAATGATAAGCAATACAAACAGATATTAAAAAAATGGAAATCATCATCAGACACGATTGGCAGAGAAGTTAAAATTATCACTAGAGGTAAAACAATCAAAGGCAGGATAATTGGTATTGATAGTGATTTAAGGCTGATTTTAAAAGCTAAAGGCAATAAGATAAAAAAAATAGCAGAAGGGGATGTTGTTTACTATAGCGAATGAACTAAATATCTATAAAACAATAATTTATTTAAATACAAAGCACAATTATGCATAAAATGAAGAAAAGCCAGATAAACATTTTCTTAATTTTGGGTTGTCTTACCATAGCCATAGCAGGAATTGTTATCTATACAAATTCAAGAATAACAGAAAAAAGCACAGATAGCGAGTTAGAGAATCTGGCTTTATCACCAAGCCAAATAGCTCCTTTAATGACCTATGTTGAGAACTCATTGTACACTTTAAGTGAAGAAGCGATATTTAATGGAGTTGGGGCTGTTGAGAATGACCATCTACTGACTACAGATGAGATAAAAGCCATAATTGCAGGCTATATTACAAGCAACATGGATGCAAGCTTGCAGTTGTCTGAATTTGAATCAATGGAAATATCCAAGCAGAGCATAAATAAGGTGGATATAAGCATAAACCCTAATGATGTTGCAATTATAGTGGATTATCCGTGGGCAATAAAATCAGGCAATGTAAAAACCACCCTATCTGACTTTAAGACCATGTTATTTATTCGGCTTGGTTTAGTTTATAGTATAAGTGAGTACTTAGCTAACAAAATTAATACTGAAGGCACTGCTCCAGTTCCATATGTTTTAAAAGCCGAAGAATGTGATTATATCCATACCCTTGGTGGCCAAGACAGCAGCGGTTCAAATTATATCCAAGTGACTATCGCTGGCGGTTTAATAACCATTGCAGACAAATACACTGAACAATTTTACTTCCAAAAGCCATTTATCTTCAAGTTTAGGATAGCTAATGCTGCTGATGGATCCTGCTGAATTCTGACTCTAAAAAATGATAACCTTTAAATATCCCTAGCTTAATAGATATACTCATGGGTATTTTGACTAGGATCCCTTTGTTAAGAAGAGCAATAGAGATAGGCTACACTACATTGATTGTTGTTCTGTTGAGTGTCATTGTAGGCCTTATTCTAGCCTTGCCAGTGATGTGGCTTTGGAATTTCACCTTAGGTAAATTCTGGCCAAATATGCATATGAACGTATTTCAGGCTTGGGCATTGAATATATTGACCGCTATCTTATTTAGCAGAACTTCTAACGGCAAGAAATAGATCATTCTATAATAGCCAAAATATCTCCTTTATTTACGCTGTCATTTTTCTTGACTCTTATCTCTTTTATTATCCCATCCTTTGTGGCAGTTATGTCATTCTCAATCTTCATGGCGATTAATTTTAAGATGGTTTTGCCTTTCTTTATCTTTTGCCCTTTTTTAGCAACCACAGAAAATATTATGCCTGGCAAAGGTGCCCTGACTATCCTTTTTCCTCCACCATTCTCTTTTTTCTCTATTTGGTCCTCAATTTCTTCTTGGATGTCCTCTTTTGTCTCAACAGTGAAAACCTCTCCAGAAAAATGCACCCTTAGTTTTTTATCATCAAGCTCTTCTAGCTTTACAGTATATTCTTTTCCATCTATAGTTACAATTAAATTTTCCATCTTATAATGGGATATTGCCGTGTTTTTTTGAAGGCCTTCTCTCACGCTTGTTAGCCAACATTTCAAGAACTTTGATTAGCGTTTTTCTTGTCTCTTTTGGCTCAATGATCATATCAACTCTTCCTTCTTTTGCAGCCAAATAAGGATTTAAGAACTTCTTGGAGAATTCATCAATTTTATTCTTTTTTATTTTTTCACCCTTTTTGCTTTCAAGTTCTTTGCGGTAGATTATATTGACAGCTTGCTCAGCACCCATAACAGCAATCTCTGCAGTTGGCCATGCTAAAACCTTATCAAAACCCATATCTTTCGAGACCAGCGCAATATAGGCGCCTCCATACGCTTTTCTTAGCACTAAGCTTATTTTGGGAACAGTCGCTTCCGAATAAGCATACAATATCTTTGCGCCATGCCTTATAACTCCATTATGCTCCTGTTCCTTGCCAGGCAAATAGCCGGTTACATCGACAAAATTTACTAAGGGTATGTTAAAACAGTCGCAGAATCTCACAAATCTTGATATCTTATCAGAAGAATTGATGTCAAGGCATCCAGCCAATATTTTTGGCTGGTTTGCAACAATGCCAATAACCATATTATTAAGCCTTCCCAAACCAACAATAGCGTTTTTCGCATACTCAGAATGCGTCTCGAAAAAGGAATTTTTATCCACAACCTCATTAATGACATCTTTCATGTCATAAGAGCTTTTTTGGTCTATAGGAACAATATTCTCTAACGAATTATTAAGCCTGTTAGGGTCATCTCCTGTATTCAAGATAGGGCCGCTTTCAAGGTTATTTTGAGGCAAATAGCTTAATAGTTTCTTTATCATGGAAAAACATTCTTTTTCTGTTTCAGTAACAAAATGCACATTTCCGCTTCTCTGGCTGTGTACTGCAGCCCCCCCTAATTTTTCAAAATCGGTTATCTCGCCTGTAACTACCTTTACAACATCCGGGCCTGTTATGAACATATGGCTAAGCTTATTTATCATAAACACAAAGTCTGTAAGTGCAGGCGAATAAACAGCAATGCCTGCGCAAGGCCCAAGAATAGCAGATATCTGGGGGATAACTCCAGAAGCAATTGTATTGTTATAGAAAATATTGCCTCCTCCATCAAGGCCAGTAATCCCCTCTTGTATCCTTGCACCGCCAGAATCCAATAATCCAATAATTGGGCAGCCTGTTTTCAAAGCAAGCTTCATTAATCCGCTTATCTTTCTGTTATGCATCTCGCCCATAGACCCGCCCATAAAAGTAAAATCCTGAGCATAAACGCAAACCGGCCTTTTGTTTACTGTGCCATAGCCTGTTATAACGCCATCACGGGCCTTTTTTTTATCTTGTAAATTGAAGTTATTGCTGCTTAACTCAGCAAACTCATTTAGCTCAATGAAAGAGCCAGGGTCTAAAAGCATCTCAATTCTTTCTTTCGCAGTCAATTTGCCTTTTTGGTGCTGTATCTTTACTAGAGCTTTATCTGGCTCGATCTCTTTCCTTAATTCACGGAACTTCTTTAAGTATGCCTTCATGCTAATACATCATTAAGAACCCCTTTTGTATACATCTAGAATTGGATAAGTATATTAAAAGTTTTCGATTATTTTTGTCTAATAGGCAGATGGTTTCTGCAAAGCCGGCTAATAGGGTAGTTGGATATCCAAGCGAGAGCGCAGCGTGGGGACGAAGTTCTGGAAAATTTCGACCGAAAAGTAAAATTTCCATTTCCAATAAATCCTGCGTAGCAGACTATATATCCCTAGGACAGGGGAGTTCAGTTCTATCTAGCTCGTAAGAGCCTTCAAGAACGTACATCTATGGGACAATTTTAAGACATCTAAGACGAAGCCTCTTTTTATTATTACATCACGGGGAGTTCCGTTCGTCATCGTTTTTCATCGGAATCTTTATATAGAAGTTGTGCCTGGTCTTATGATATATCACAATTAAGGGGGAGTTCCGTATATGGTTAATACAAGACAGAGGATTATAGATTATCTGAAAAAAGCAGACTGGCCATCAACTACTGAGGACATAGCTGCTGATGTAAAAGTTTCTTGGAATACTGCGCAGGTTCATCTTCTAAAATTACTTCATGAAGGTATTGTAAAGTATAAAAAAGTTGGAAGGCAGAATCAATTCTGGCTAGTCAAAGGATATGAAAAATACTTTAAAGGGGGAGAAAATCATGGAAGAAAATCCAATCATTGAATTCAAAGGCAGAAATGGCATTATAGAATTATACAAAGATTGTGTAAGACTGGATAGGGGGACATTTATGGGATTTTTTATGCAGGGCTTGAAAGGCAAAAAGGATATCTACTTCCATAACATAACATCTATACAAATTAAAAAACCGGGGTTTGCATTAGGCTATCTCCAATTCTCAATTCCTGGAGGTAATGAATCCAAAAAGGGGGCTTTTGCTGCGAGTTATGATGAAAATACAATCTCTTTTGACGGTCAAGAGAAATATGAGCAAGCATTGAAAATTAAAGAATATATTGAGAAGAAAATAAAATCTAAGAATTCAGGTTCATCTTCTGTTGCAGACGAGATTGAAAAATCGCATTCACTAATGGAAAAGGGTGTTTTAACTAAAAAAGAGTTTGAAGAAAAGAAAAAGAAGCGTTTAGAGGAGTAATTGAGAATGAGCCACACACCTAAAATTGATTTGAAAACAAAGACAGTTTCTATTTTAAAAAGTATCTTAAGGGTCATTGTTATTTTATTCTTTAGTATAATAATACTTATTGGTTTGTTCTCTTTTTCCACTTTGAATTTTTTTTCTATAGTAATCTCATCTATTGCTATATTTATTGCATTACCCTATTTTAATAAATTCACATCCTCAAAATTTAATTATCGTGTTCCTACGTGGATTAAGGCAATTGCTTTAATTGTAATGTTTTTCGTTGCAATCTCGCTAATAGATAATTCTGAGAAAGATAGTAAAATCCCTTCTTCAGCTAATGAACCAGAAAAATTAAATCTTGGAGAAATGACTGCTGAACAGGTTTTAGATAAATATACATCATATTTTAATTACAAAGGAATAAGCGATAGATTAAATAAGATTAGCTTTGAAAAGCAATTAGCCAGCAGCGTAATTCTAGAAATGTTAGAGACTGATGAATCTTATCTAAGCAAAAGAAAGTCTTTAAATTCAGATTGGTTAAATACGTGTAGTCAAGCAACTAATATTTTTAAACAAGATGTCTGTGGAAATATGACTCAAAACCTCAATAGATGGAATAGTATTGAGAGGAAGTTTGAAATATTATCTAAAGAAGTAATTGAAGAAACTGGCGATATTGTAAAAATTAAAGTAAAACATAAGACGATATTCGATAATACTTTTCAAGTCAATGAAACCTTAGGAGAAACAATATATATTTTGAAAAAACAAGATGGATACTGGAAAGTTAATGATTTATTAGATGAATCAGGAAAACTTTATTCTGAGACTGAGGAATTAGAAAAAGGAAGAAGCGAGGATGACAAAGCAATTCAAGAGGAGCGAGAATTATACCAAAAAATTAAGGAGATGGTTGATAATGCTATAAAAGAGCAACAACAATTAAATCAATTCAAAAGTCAGCTTTCTACTGCAATAAATGGTGTTATTCCAAGTGAGAGAATTATTAGTATAGACTTGGGTAACTATAATAACCAAACTGATAAATATGTTATTTCTATAACTTATTATTTTAAAGATGTTTGGTTAGCAGATAATTATCTACAGGTTATGTCAGATGCGTCAGATATTTTTAAGTCAGTTTTTCTAGTTAATTCAAAGATATATCAAGTTCAGACAACAGTAAAAGAAAAATATAAGGATGATTATGGGAATACTCAAGAAAGGTATTTAGCCCGTACATCCATGAATCGTGCAACATACACCAAAATAAACTGGGGGGGGTTTGAATCCAGTAAATTAAATAATATTGCTAATGTTGCTTTTTATGGAGATTCAATCTATAAAGATTTAAAAGATTTAGAAGATAAATCAAAACAATGGCAAAATGTGCCATCTGGTGGATTTCCTATGATAGAAGGAACTCCTGCAAGTTTATGTGATGATGTAAAAGAACAATGTAATATGTATGGTGAATGTGATACTTACGAAATGCTAAAATCGCAAGGGATGTGCAGATAATATGGGACACAAAGAAAATTTAATTAGATTAATTTGTCAAAGTGAATACGATAAGTTATATAATCTAATCCCAGATAGAATAAAACAGGAAACTATTATCAATTTTTCAGATTATCTCATCAGTAAGTCAGAGCAAGAAATATTAGACTTTTATTCAGATTTAATTAATAACAATCAACAATGGACAATCCCAAAAATTGCAGGAAGTATAATGATTTTAACATCACATTTACATGATTTGTTAATCCGTTTAATACAAATAAAAGAATCAGATCAAACAATTATTAATAAAGTGAGCAATTTTGATTTACATTATCTTATCATGTTTTGTGTGGCAAAGTATAAAATACCCAATGATTATTTGATTCAAATGATGGAGCTAAAACATTTTAGAAATCTTGTAGCACATAATTTTAATGGTGTAATGGAAACGAGTTTTAATCAAGCAATTCATCCCATTGCAAAAGGACATTTGCTTATTATTGTATTAACACAAATGATAAGAGATGGTTCAAAATGAATCCCTCAGATAAAGCTTTGGTTGTATTTCAAAGCAAGAAAATACGAAGAAGCTGGTTTAAAGATGAGTGGCATTATTCTTTAGTTGATATAGTTCAGGCTCTAACTGATAGTGTTAATCCTACAGATTATCTAAAAAAGCTTAGAAAACGTGATTCGGAGCTTGGAAGTTACCTAGGGACAAATTGTCCCCATGTAGAAATGCTGACTGAAA
>CAZKBD010000018.1:0-25795 GCA_964550945.1 uncultured Methanosarcinales archaeon | reverse complement strand
GATAACTTAAGTTTATATGTTTTTCGGTGCTACAGAATATACATCAAAAATCAGGTGGTGCTTACAGAGGAGAAACGCAAAAGTTTACTCAAAAACAGCAAGATTTATAAATGTTGGGATATTTCAAACAATTGTTTGAGAAATGCAAACAATAATCAAGCCCGGAATCTGGAAGATACTGAAGATATTTTATAATAATAAAAATAAGCCTGTTCACCTCAGGGAGATTGCCAGAATTTCAAGAATGAACGAGAGTACTGCATCTTTGCATCTTAATTTGCTTGTCAAAAGTAGTATTTTGAGGGCAGAGTTTGACGGAAATTTAAAGAAATTTAATATAACTGCAGGATATGTGCCTGAGATATTCCCTATTTTTGATTATGAAAAACTGGAAAATCTCCCGCTTCTCCGTAAAAACGCAATCAAGATGTATATTGAAAGATTAGAAAAAAAACCGGTTATTGTTGTTGTTTTTGGTTCGACCGCAAAGGGGACATTTAAGGAAGAGTCTGACCTTGATATGTTAGTGATAGGCAACAAAAATAAGGATAATACTGCAAAATATGTTGAGGCGCAGACAGGAATGCATATACAAATATTCAAAATCAGCGAAAAGCAGTTTACCTTAGAAGTTTCTGCTAGAAGAGATAAAGTTGTCCAGTCTGCTTTGAATACTGGTTTTCCGGTTTTTAATCAAAAATACTATTATGAGGTGATCTGCCATGAATGAAAAACAATTAAAAAGTTTATTGGAAAACCCCAAGCTGGTTGATGAAAAGATTGATCTTTACATAAAAAATAAGATTCTAGTGAAGCAAGAGTATGATGAAGCAGAAGTCAAAGGGCATGTGCAGAAGGCAGAGCATAATGCCGCTTTCATACAAGACACCTTAAAACAGGATTATACGGACTGGGCTGTTGTCGGCTGCTATTATGCAAGCTATCACATTGCCATAGCATTGCTCTTGAGAAAAGGGTTTGCTTCAAAGAATCATGATGCCACACTATGCATCCTGATAAAGTATTATTACGATGATGAGTTGACTAAAGAAGACATTCAGCTAATAAACAAAACCTACCTTGACAACAATGATGTCTTGTTTTATGTGCAATCCAAGCAAGAAAGAGAGAAAGCATCTTATTCAAGCCAAATAGCTTTTGATAAAAAGCTTGTTCAGGAATTAAGGCTAAAGACTCTTCTTTTTGTGAATAAAGGAAAGGAAATAATTAAAAAAAGCTGAGGTAAAAACCCATAAACCTTATATACCACTTTATTTTCTTATTCTAACGGGGGAGTTTATGAGAGAAATATCAATGTTTTTTCCTGCCTACAATGAAGAGGAAAATATACCTAAGCTCATTGAAAGTGCAGATAAAGTACTAAATAAGACAGCTGATAAATATGAGATAGTCATTGTAGTATATGAAGGATCTACTGATAATTCAATTAAGGTTGTGATGGATTATGAAAAAACAAACAAAAATGTCAGGCTTGTGATACAGCCAAATGGCAAAAAGGGCATGGGAACTGCATTGAAGATGGGGTTTGAAGCTGCAAAATATCCTTTAATATTTTATGCAGACTCTGATAACCAGTTTGATCTTGAGGAATTCAATAAATTCATTCCTTACATCGATGATTATGATATAATTGCAGGCTATAGGATAAAGAGGCGGGACCCTGGCTCAAGGATAATCACTGCAAAAATATACAATGCTATTGTCAGGACTATTTTCAGAACAAAAGAGAGAGATATGGATTGCGCTTTCAGGTTGGTCAAGAAGAAGATTTTTGATAAAATCCAGCTAATGTGCAAAACAGGCCTGTCAACAACCGAAATGTTGGCGAAAGCCAGAAGAAAAGGATACAAAATAAAAGAAGTTGGTGTAAACCATTATCCTAGAACTTTAGGAAAGCCTGTTTTTGAGTTAGAGGTTGGCCTTAACCTGCCGAAACCTAAGGTGGTGTTAGATCTATTAAAAGAAATGGCAATATTGTTTTATGATATGAATTTTAGGAGGGCAAAATGAAGAAGTTTTTTTGGCATGCAGCTAATTTTTTCAAGCTATTGTGGTATGTCCATATCCAACATAAATGCCCGGTATGCAAAAGCAGGATAATAGAACGAGATTACCCAAGTGATTTTGTTCAGGAAGCAAAATGCAGCAATAAAGATTGCAAATGGGGCTGGAATAAGTGACTCTGTACAAAAGACTTTGTAAAATAAAAGCAAAAAAAGTTAGTGATACATGCTCTAAACATATAGGGAAAGATTTGTTGGATGTTGGAGCTGGAAGATGCTACATTGCAAAAGAGCTCAAGGAGAGAAATAGTACAGAAGTAACTTGCATAGATGTGAAGGATCTGAATGAAACAGAATTAAACTTAGTTGTGTATAACGGAGATAAAATCCCATTCAATGACAGCAGATTCACAACAGTATTATTGGCTTATGTGCTCCATCATTGTGATGACCCATTAGATATTCTTAAAGAATGCAAAAGGGTGTGCAATGGGAAAATAGTTATATTTGAAGATAAACCGGGTATTTTTGCAAATATGCTTGATTACGTCTATAACGCTCTTCACGGCGTTAAAACGCCTTTTAACCTTAAAACAGAACATGAATGGTTACAACTGTTCAAACAACTTAACTTAAGAGTTGTAGAAAAAAGAGACAATGTTGAAAAACAATGGTTTTATCCATTTGTTAGGCATACTATGTTCGTATTACAAAAATGAGAGCTCAAGATAGTTATGAATCAATGTTTGGAGCTGAAACAACCAAAGAAGTAGATTATCTAATGCCCACTATACTGCCATTAAGCTTAAATGAAAAATTAATAAGTTATGTGATGGAAAAAGCGAAAAAAGAGGATAAATGGGTGCTGGCTTTTGTTATCGGAACAAAGCCTTGCTTCTATAAGTTTTATGGGGCAATCGAAGCTGCAAATAAGGCAGATATACCCAACTTAGTGATCAATTCCAATCAGCATTATGATGATATACTGACAAGGGGATTGACAGAGTTTAACATAAAGGACCAAGTGGCAGCTAATCTTTCTATAAGAGGTGATCTGGCTCAAAAATCTGCTGAGTTGATGATAAAAGTCAGCTGGCTTGCTAGATATCTAAAAAAGAAATGGCCTAATGTTACTGTAATACCCGTGGTATTAGGTGATACTATTTTAACGCCAATTGTTCCTGCTGCCTGGATGTTCTCAAGAAATGAAAAAGCTATCCAATATGAAGCTGGCTTAAGGTCAATGGCTCCAGAGATAATCAAACAAATAAATAAAGTGACAATAGAAACATTCATTGACAAGCAATTTAACGGTGAATGGCAATTGTTAAGGAATGAGCCATTCCCAGAGCAATGGGATACTTATGTGTCAGCAGCTGGCTCTGAATTTTTGTTTGCGCCTGTAGAGCTGAACAAGCAACATCTCATCAGAGAGGGTTATCCTGAGAAGAATATCTGGGTTGTTGGCGGTGTTGTTGTTGATGCTTTAGAGCTAAAAAGAAAAGAGAAGCCAGAGAAAAGCATTTTCAATATTTATCCTCAGCTGGAAAATGGCGAATGGATAAGAATGGACATCCACAGAAGGGATAACTTAACTCCTGTAAGGTTCAAGGCGATTGTAGGATCAATAAAAAAACTAGTCAAAAAAGGCTATAAAGTAAATTTTGTAGAAATGAGTGCAACAAGAACTGCATTAGACCACTATAAATTAAGGAATGTGCTTGAAAAATTAAAAAAGAACAAGAATTTTTTGTTTACAAATGTATGGCCAGAATATGCAAATGTAATTGAATTTTACAACTCAAATAATTGTTTTGCTGCTTTAACTGATTCTGGTGGAGTGCAGGAAGAGATGAACCTATTAAAAAAGCCGTGCTTGACTTGCAGATTCAATACCGATAGGCCTGAAACTGTCAATGATGCGAAATGCAATCTTCTGGTTCCTCCGATAAGCGACAGTTTTATTGTAAAAATGGTTGATTATGTCTATAAAAACGAGCCATTAAAACAGCAGATGGCAAATTCAAAAGACCTGTATGGTGAAAATGTAGGTGAAAAATTCATAAAGGTTGTATTGCAGCTAATTAAAAATAAGGAAAGGCCTTTCAAATGGGCTCATGAAGCTCTTGGATTGTGGAGAGAGAAAGATAAAGGCATAGAATATTTATAATGGCAAAGATGGGCTTGTTGTATAATAAATACCTAAAACAGCATATTATCTATTTGGTTATTTTGCTGATATTAAGCTTGTTCTTTCTTCATGATTTCATAAGCACAAGGTATCTTGTAGGAAAAAACGATATACTCACTTATCTGACTTTCACATATCATGCAATAAAAGAATCTGTTTGGCACTTTCATGCTCTGCCGTTCTGGACATATTATTATGACAGCGGTATTCCTCTATTGGCAAATCCCCAAACTCCTTTTTTAGATTTGACTTTCTTCCTTGTTTTGTTTTTTCCTGTCATAACTGCGATTAACCTGACAATAATTCTCCATTTCTTTATAGCTGGTTTGGCAATGTATTTTTTAGTGATAACCTTAAGATACAGGCCATCAATAGCATTCGTATCTGCGCTAGTTTACATGTACAATGGCTGGTTAAGAGAGTATCTTGCCAGTCCTCCAATAATGAGCCCGTACGCAGCAGCTCCCCTTGTGCTGCTTTTTGTGATAAAAGCAACAAGAGAAGAGAAATATACTCCTTATTCGATATTGGCTGGGCTTGCGCTTTCGTATATGGTATTCTCTGGAGGGATGATAATTTTACTATATTCTTTTTTGATTTTAGGGTTTTTTTTATTGTTTAACCTTATCGGAAAAGGCTTTAAAAAAAGGCTGTTCAAATTTGTTTTAATCGGTTTAATAATAAGCTTGGTGACAATTGGAGTATCCTCTGTAAAATTGATTCCCAGCCTCAAGTTCAATGAAAAATCCAACAGAGCACAAGGGGTTTCTTATGAAGAGTTTATTGGCCCTGAATATTTGAGATTAAGCGAGTTTGCCCCTGTATTCTTGATAGAAGGCATGCCTAGCAAAAGCCATAAAGCTGATATTGGCATATCAGCGTCCATATTGGTTTTGCTTAGCTTAGCGTTTATAAGAAAAAAACATGTGATATTCTCATTTTCAATGGCTGTTTTGTCAGTGATTTTAGCAACAGACAGCCCTTTTGCTTCATTTTTATTCAGTTATATCCCGGGATTTAATACAACAAGGCATATCTCAAGATTGTTGTTCATTTTTGTATTCTTTTCTCCAATTCTTGTGGCTGCTGGCCTTGAATTTTTAACCTCCAGAATCAAGAGCTACCAAAAGACGGTTTTTAGTATAATCCTAATGTTGATCTTATTTGAATTATTTTTTATTGGCAATAGGATATATACTTATAACGGGGATATTATGAAAGAGGATTTCCAAAAAAGCGTTGATGACAACCAAATTCTAAATTACATAAGCAAGGATAAAGGTATTTTTAGGATAGAGTCAATAGACAGCAAAGAGCTTATACGATCAGGATCAATACATTACGGGGCATTTTTAGGATTGCAACATGTAATAACAACTGGCGGGATATGGTTTAATGATTATGTTACATTCAATTATATTGCATTAAATTACAATCCTTTGAAGCTTTGGGGGATATTGAATACAAGGTATATAATTTCAGCAAATAACCAAAGTTTGGCTGATTTAACATTTGTAAAAGAATTTGAGAAATGCAAGACCTGCGATCACCCTCTTAGTGACGGCCCCTATCTTTACAAAAATGAACTTTATCTTCCCAGGGCTTATTTTGTAGATAACAGCATTATGATCCTGGGTGAAGAAGATGTTACAAAAAAAGCGGTTTATGATTTGTTATTGAACGAGAAGTTTGATCCTGCTAATGCTACATTAATACATATCAATAAAGATCTGTTCACTAGCCTTGACCAAAACATCATAAACAAGTTTGATGGAATACTCCTGCTCCAAGGAGATCTAGACCAGGAAATTGTCTCTAAATTGCAGATATTTGTTAAAAATGGTGGAGCAATATTACCTAACATATTCGATAAAAAAAATGGGATAACACCGGATGAAATGAATGGTTTATTGGATTCTTTAAACAAAAATTCTGCCAAAGCAAAAGAGGTTAACATCAGTTATTACTCACCAAATAAAATGGTAATAGACCTAAATGGAGAAGAAGGATTTTTGGTTCTTTCAGAGAGATATAACATGTTCCCCGGGTGGAAAGCAGAGATCAATGGCAAAGAAAAGGATATTTTCAATGCGAATGGGGTTGTAAGTACAGTATATCTTAACGGAGAAACAGGCAAGCTGGTTTTCAGGTACACTTCGGAAGGATTCAAAACAGGTGCAGTTATTAGTTCTATTGCAGCATTAATCATTATTTTTTATTTTATCTTTTATTATGCCAGAAATAAATCCAAAAATAAATGACCTAGAGCCTATAGCTTAAATATCTTTAATCCTGCCTTGAATTTTCTCTTAAATTCATCCGCTGACCTTATCTTTAGCATCTTTTTAATTATATAACCCGGTCTTGTATAAAATTTCCTGTAAGCCAGATAAAGCAGCTCAATCAACTCTTCTCGTTTTAAGTTTTCTTCCCATAATGGCGGTTTGAAATGAGTTGTTGGATTTTTTGCAAAGTTCTTCCAAACATCATTTTCTATAATCCCTTCTCTCAGACCAAGGCTATACATTTCTGTAGCAGGGAAGGGGGTTGTAACAGAAAAATGAACATAGTCTGGCTTTATCTTCTTTGCAAAATTGATAGAGTCCATTATTGTCTGCCTTGTCTCTCTTGGTGACCCAATCATAAAATAAGCAAGCGTATCAATTTTAGATTTTCTTGTCTCATTAAATGCTTTTATCACCTGTTCTTTGGTGATCCCTTTTTTCAAAACCTCAAGTATACTAGAATTTCCTGCTTCTACACCATAATGTATTCTCTGGCAGCCTGCTTTTCTCATCAAATGCAGGAGCTCGCGATCAACAGTATTCACTCTAGCTCTTATATCCCACCCAATGTCCAATTTTTGCTCTATTATCATTTTGCAGATATCAATAACGCGCTGCCTGTTGATTGTAAATGTGTCATCATAAATCAAAATCTCTTTAATCCCCATGTTTACACATTCTTCAATCTCATCAACCACATTTTTTGGCGATCTAGCTCTAAAAACCTTGCCTAGATGAGGCCTGTCACAGAATATGCATTTGTAAGGACATCCTCGACTTGTTTCCATTGTTGTTATAGGTGTTCTTTTTGCCAACAATGAAGAATATTTTTTATAATGAGTTAATGCGCGAGCAGGAAACGGCACTTTGTCCAAATCCATTATCAAAGGCCTTAAACCAGTGTTTATCACTCTGCCATGGTCTTTAAAGACTATGCCTTTAGTTTCTTTTAGTTTTTTTATATTGCCTATATGTTTCATTAACTCAACTACTGTTTCTTCTCCTTCTCCTAAGACAAGAAAATCTATGTTTGGCAGGTTGATAGTCTCTTCAGGGAATATGTGCGGATGAGGACCTCCAAGAATAACTTTGATGTTATTGTCAGTTTCTTTAGCAATCTGTGCAACCTTTAAATTGTCAACTAAAGTAAAACTCATCGCAGTCATTCCTACAAGGTCTGGCTTTCTTCTCACAATCTCTTTTCTGACATTTTCGTAATTAAGCTCTTCAACCTGGCAATCAAGAATCTCAACTTTACAATCAGCCTCTTTTAAAAGAACTGAGGCGATATACATCAGGCCCAGAAAAGGATTATGGCCCCTCTCCTCAGAAACAACAGAAGGAACTTCTGCCTCAATTGTGTTTTCGGATGGGGGGTTTATTAGAAGAATTTTCATTTTTTTCTCATTTGTTGATGTTCATAAAAAATGAAAGCTACGAACATAGTGTGTATGTTCTCATTTTCTTTTTACAATTAGTTCAGCTAACAGCCCAAAAAGGAATATTTGCAATGAAGATAAAGCTATGACAATGGTGGTTATATCCATAACCCTGCCTAAAACAAAAAGACTATAAAAAAAGACAGACAAAGCAATCAAGAAAATCAGGCCAGCAATAGAAGAGAACATCCTAAATGGCCTGAAATAAGTAGTTATTCTGAATATCAGCGCTGTAAAACCGATAAAGTCATTTATAGGGTTTATTGTGGACTTGCCTTTCCGTTTATAATAATCAATAGGGACATACTTAACAGTATAATCATTGGTCAAACAGGCTAGAGTGATCGTTGTTGTAAATGAGAATCCGCTTGGGAATAAATGAAAAAACTCATGTGCAATCTCTTTTTTAAATATCCTGAGGCCTGAATTAAGATCAGGTATTTTTTTGTTTGTCAAGAAGCTTGCAAGAACATTAAGGAATAATTTTGCTGGCCTTCTCAGCAGAGGGACCTTAACATTTTTCCTTGTTCTGGCTCCAACAACCATGTCATAACTCTTGGTGTAAGATATCAGCTTGGGGATTTCATCAACTGGGTATGTGCCGTCTGAGTCGGTTATCAGTATCCAATCTCCTTTTGCGGCCTTGATGCCTGTTTTGATTGCTGCTCCATAACCAAGATTATAAGGGTGATGTATAACATTTATTCCGCCAATTTCATCAAGGATTGTACAGCTCTTATCTTTGGAGCCATCGTCTACAGCGATTATTTCGTGCTTATGGCCAGCCATAACTTTTTTTATTTCATTCACTGCCTCTTTGATACCTTCTTCTTCATTGAATACTGGCAAAATTACGCTAATCATTTTTGTACCACTCCACAAATCTCTTTATGCCTTCTTCTATTTGTATCTTTGGCTGGTAGTTCAACAATTTTTTTGCTTTTGATATGTCTGCAAAGGTTATAGGCACATCTCCCTTCTGCGGGCCTATATGTTTTATCTTTGCTTTTTTTCCTAAATTCTTTTCTATCAATGTTATCAGATATTTTAACTCGACTGAATTTGAATCTCCTAAATTCATTATTTCAAATCCAAACTCATTATCCAAAGCTGCTAAAATGCCATCAATTATGTCAGCTATATAGGTGTAATCCCTTTTTGAATCTGTATCATAAACTGGAATCTCTTTTCCTTCATCAATCAGCTTGGTGAACTTGTAAACAGCCATATCCGGCCTGCCTTTAGGCCCATAAACAGTGAAGAATCTCAAACAGACCACATCAAGGCTGTATAAATCATGATAGAGCTTGCATAAAAGTTCAGCTGATCTTTTAGTGATAGCATAAGGGCTGATCATATTATTCAATGAGTCCTCCTCGGAAGAAGGGGTTTTTTTGTTAGTACCATAAACAGAGCTAGAAGATCCGAAAATGAATGTTTTTACCTTATATGCCCTTGATAGCTCTAATAGGTTCATGGTTCCTCTAATGTTCACTTCTTCGTAAAGTAAAGGATCACTCAAAGAAGCTCTCACGCCTGCTCTTGCAGCCAAATGAACTATTTTGTCTATCTTGTTTTTTTTGAACAATTCTTCTAACTTTTCAAAATCAATAATGTCTATCCTGTAAAGCTTGAAACTGTTGTTATCTGAAAGCTCTTTGATATTTTTTTCTTTTATTGAGGGGCTGTAATAGTCATTGAAATCATCAACACAAACTACGGGGATTCCTTTATCAAGCAAAGCCTCGCAAAGATGCGAACCAATAAATCCAGCACCCCCTGTAACCAAAATTGCCATAACCCACGGGAAAAAATATCCCTATATAAAGGTTTTGACGAAAAGATTAAATAACCAATCAATTAATCTACAAAAAGTGGAATGAAGGTGAGTAAATTAAATTTAAACCTAGAAGCTGTCTTTTTAATAATTTTTGTTGCTGTATTCTTATGGTTCGGCATAGGGACCTTATTTGACCATAAAATAAGCCATGACTTTCCTTATGGTTACCTGGCTTCTGATGCGTTCCTTCACCAAACAACTGCTCAGGCTATAAAAGAGCAGGGCGATTACAAACTCCATCCTTCTTATGCAGTTGGTGGTGCAAAAGATGTTATTGGAATGAATCCTCCTTTGCTGAATCATTTGGCTGCTGTCCTCTCTTATCTTACAGGTATAGAAGTCTATGATGTAATCTACTTCCTGGTTTATATTTTTGCTTTATTTGCAATACTTGTTTTGTATTTGATTATAAGAAAATATAACAAAAACATAGCACTTCTTGCTATTCCGTTAACACTGCTCATATTATCAAAAAAATTTTACTCCGGGATTACCTGGGGCCAGTGGGATTTTTATCCAGGAACATTGTTCTTGTTAGGAACTGTGTGGGTTATAACAAATAGCGATCTTAAGAATTCTTTTTTCCTACTTTCTGGTTTGTTAGCGGCTGCATTAATGGTGCATCCCCCAGATTTTATTTGGGCAATTGGTTTTATAGGTTTTTATTTGTTAATAAGATTAGTTTTAAGGAGATTTGACTTAAAAGAAGCAGTTAAAATAGGTTTAGCAACAATTGGCTCAGTTATAATCTCATTTTATTTCTTTGTGATATTCCTATTTGTTTGGTATCCAGAAAGAAAAACAGAACTATTCAAAATCTCATTGGGCCTGCCTAATCCCGGCTATCCTGTAGTTTCTTTAACTGAATTTGGAATAATTCTGTATGTTATTTTGATGGGTGTTGCAATCTCTATCCTCTTATTGGTAAAACTGTTTAATAGATTGGAAAAAAAGCAAACTGTATTGATTTCTTCTGTTTATTTTTTAATAGCCGGCTTTCTAGTATATATAGGATTTGATAAGGCGTTACAATTAAGGTTCAATTGGCCAATATTCTTGGCGTTATTTTTTGGAATTACTGTGTTTTATGTTACGAGCTTAATTAAAAAATACAGGCCAATTGTTTCATTTATAGTTGCTTTATTGTTTCTTGCATATTTTGCAACAGCCTACATAGATAAAATCTCGACACAAGGCATAATGGATCCGTACCATTGGCAGCAATTGATGTGGATCAAAGACAATGCAGACAAAGATGCAAAAATCTTCTATGTTTATGGAGATATGTTCTATCAGAGTGCTTTATTATATAACTCTGAAAGGGTTTCTTATATTGTTGAACCTAACTCTTATGCAGAAGCATTAAATAACCAAACAATAAATCGCTTTTATAGGGCTTATACAGCCAGCCATTCAAGCGGCAGCTATCCATACAGAATCTCATTCACCCAATTTGGCCATCATGCTTTAGAACCAGAATATAAAAAATCTGACAACAGGGATATCTGCACTTTTGACTATTATGTAATTGATATCATCCCACAAGCATCAAGGCAGCCTGCTCTGATTCAATACAACCAAGCAATTAGAGAACAATTATTAAAAAATGAGTTTCTGCAAGAGGTGTTCAATAATCAAGTCACAAGCATATTAAAAAACAACAATCCAGGAGCTGATTGCATTGGATAAATCATTGTTAGATAAGATAAAGAAGGAATCTGGCTATATAGGAATTCTATTTGTAATAGCATTAATAGTTCTAAAAATAGTATTCTTTAAAGAGCAGTTTGTAATGATCTTAACGCTGGCTTTTGTATTTTTTTGGGTTCTTATCCTGCCGGGTTTTTCATTAGCTTATTACTGGCATGAAAAGATCGATTTCTTAGAAAGGTTAGTGATAGGTTTCGCAATAAGCGCTGGCTTAGTAGGCATCCTAAGCTATTATCTTGGATTGGTCGGTGTACATGTAAAATACCATGGAGTTATCTTGCCTGTTGTTTTATTGGCTCTGGCCGCTTTTTATGCATTAAAGAAAAATAAATCCCAGCTGCCATCAGCAGACTAAAAGTGATTATAGTAGAACTCCTAAAAGAAGGAACCACCCTGTTCACATAAAACACAACCAACGAAAATATCCCTAGACCTATAAAAAAAGAAAAGATTAATCTCTCATCTGTTTCTAAACCAAACTTGCCTAAAATAAGGTAAAAAGGAAGTAAAAATACTAAAAAAATTGCCATTATTGTTTTAACTCCTGTTACACCTAACAGCATATATGAGAATGATAACACTATAGGGGCTATTACTAATAAGCTAATTAGCTTGTTATCCAACTTCATACACCTTGATACTATTTTTGTTATATATCGGAGTCATATTCCCGAAATTGGCCTTTTCTAATTCATTGATCTGGGCTATCTGATCATCCTGGCCAATCAAGATTAAATCAGAATAATCAACAATCACATAGCTGGGCTTAAAATCAATTAATCCATACTTAGCCTTTGATTCCTTTTCGGTTTCTAAATTATTGATTAGATACCTATGTGATAAAACATGAATAAACCGTTTCTTAGGATAGGCCAATGTGCCAATATCATACAATAAAGCATCATCTGGCAGATTTTCATTTATCCATTCTGTAAGCTCATATTGCGCAGGGGTAATCCTGGCAACACCATCATAAGCGCCATTTAGTAACCCATATGCTTGTTTTCCATTTGTCAAAACAACCACCAAAATAAACAAGAAAGCTAAACCATAATCCACAAATTTCTTGTGGGGCATTTTAATAAAATCTGTTATGCTCATTATCCCAACAACGATTATAGAATAAAATATCGGCGCCTCTCCTAACAACATTCTAGCTACCCTGGGAAAATCTACTAATCCAATAACATCTAAATGTAACATAATAAATACTGCTATCAACCAACTTAATAACAGCATATCTCTTTGTTTCCTTCTAATCAACAAGAAGACTATGCCTAGAAATAAAAAAGGGATTATGAAAATGTTGTAAACATTAGAATATTGAAACCATTCAGTGGGATAACCCCCTGGGTTTTCTGGAAACTTAAACCAGCTAAATAACCTGTCTAGCTTAAATCCATCAGAAGACCCTACATCGCTGCTAGTTGCGTAGATATATAAAAAAGGGCAAACCAAAATTGCTAACAACAATATTGAGATTAGAGCTATCTTAACCTCAGATTTGTTAATTGGCAACCTCTTCTCTTTAATAGACCAAAAGAGAGTGTAAATCAACAAAGCAAGAACTGTGAGCATTGTTCCCTGTATATGGAAGTAAAATTGAGCGGCAATCAGAAACATCATAACATAAAGATAAATTGGCTTAGGGTTATCCTTTAGCGAGTTTAAGTAAGTGTAATAACAATAGATTATCATAGGGGTGTAAACAAAAGCGCTTAAAGTAGGCCTCTGGCCCCAGAGATAGGTTAAAATATCCCTCATGGAGAATATCAAAGCAAAGCCCACCATAAACCCGGGAATCAAGCCGTAAAGCTTTCTGATCAGAAAATAAGTGGAAAAAACACCTAAAAAGCAGGTTATTGCTATAAAAATATAAACAGAAACAATCCTGTCATTAGTCAAAAACTGCATTATTGCGTAATCTATGTGGTATGGCGGCGGGGAATGCAATTGATTAGGCCTGCCCTCAAAAAAATAATAATACCACAAATGGATGTATTCTGGCAGTTGAGTTATAGTTTTATCGCTTTGGGATATATAATCGCCAACGCCAAACATCCATGCAGCATCGCCTTCTCCAAAAGGCATTGGATTTTTTTGTATAGGCAATGTCCATAGCCATAGCGCTGTCAAGAACAGAAAAAGAACGACACCTATTTCAATATGGTTTCTCTTCAGCTTCATTTTGCATAGACAATTAAACAAAGTTTTTAAATATTTGGATAAATCCCTGGTAGAATGATAGCCTATTCAAAATACTTATTCAAAAAAAGAAATGTTTTGCCAATCCACCTTATACTAGAGGCCACATCAGCATGCAACGCTCGCTGTGTTACTTGTTTCAACTGGCAGAAAACTGATTATAAAACAGAGAAAAGGCTTAGCTTAGAACAGCTTGAAAAAATCTCATTATCATTGGATAACCTGTTATGGTTTAGCCTTACTGGAGGAGAGCCCTTCTTAAGGGAAGACCTTACTGACATAATAAAAATATTCATAAAAAATAATAATCCCGAACACATCACAATCCCAACAAATTGCCTGCTTCCAAATAGAATTGCTGATGCATGCGAACAGATTCTAAAAATCCATAAAAAAAATTTTGTTGTTACTCTCTCGCTAGATGGGATAGGAGAGCTTCATGATAAAATAAGGGGGGTAAATGGAAATTTTGATAAGTTTCTAGAGACATATAGAAGATTATCCAATTTAAAGAAAAAATATCCCAACCTGCATATAGGTGTAAATACTGTGATTATGAACCTAAACCAAAACAATATTGGTGAGATATTCTCTTACGTTAAAAATAATTTAAACGTTGAATCCCACACCTTTGAGATTATAAGGGGTTGTTCACGTGACAGCAAAGTAAAAGCGCCTTCTATCGAATTTTATGAGAAAAATAAAGAATTATTCAAAAAAATAATGAAAAGTTATCCATACTATAAATTCAATCCATTAAGTGTATTTCTAAGGGCTGCAAAGCTTTATTACCACGACTTAGCTTATAATACACTAAAAAACGAAAAACAGCTGATTCCTTGCTATGCTGGAAATCTGAGCGCAGTTATAGATGTAGAAGGCAATGTTTACCCTTGCGAACTATACAAAAAATTTGGAAACTTAAGCGACTATAATTTTGATTTCAAGAAACTTTGGTTCTCGAAAAATGCAAATGAGATAAGAAAAGAAATCAAAAATAAAGCCTGTTACTGCACACATTCATGCTTTCAGTTTGTTAATATATTATTCAATCCAAAACTTTACATTAAGCTATCCAAATATCTTCTTTAATTTAAACCTCTTGAATAATAATCCATCCAAAAAACCTAGACCATAGGTTAAATGCGTCAAAGGCAATCCTATCAAGAACAAAAATCCCTGTGATAGATTCTTTATTTTTAATGCATTGATAAAAACAAGAGCAGAATAAATGACAATTACAGATAGATAGGCCATCCTAAGATAGATATTAAACAAAGAAGCCACCAAACCAAAAAACACAAACAGGACAAATAAGGTGGGGATAAAATAAATAATGTTTTTAAATGACCTATACTTCAGCAAAATCAATACCTTGTCGCTTGCTTGCACAAATATTCTCTTCAAATGCGGTAAAAAGAGCCTTCTTCTATGATGGTATACAACTACATTAGGTGCGTAAATTATCTTTTTTCCCGCTTTCCTGATGTCAAAACAGATGATGGTGTCTTCTCCAGTTGGAAGCTCTGTGTGATAGCCTTTAATCTCCAACAAAACAGACCTCCTCATAACTAGGTTGCTAGAAGCCAATTCCTTGCATTCAGTATAGTTGTTCCCATATTTTTTTATGTAATAGCCCGTGTTAAGGCCAAGCCCAGAATAGATAATATCGATAGCCGCCTTCTCTAATAAAGAAGCGCTTGGGGGTGGAAGGTTAGGCCCACCTACTGCCCCCACTTTTTCATCTTTAAATAAAGGAATCGCGTTTCTAAGCCACTCCTTGTCTGGAAATGCATCTGAATCTATTGAAGCAAAAAGATCATAATCCAAAGAAAATATCGCTTTATTCCTCTTCAAAGCAGGAACAATAGCCCCAGTAGGGATCACTTTGGACCTAGGAAACGTTTCTGTTATCTTATGGTCAGGTAAAAGTATTATATCAAAATTTTTATAATCCAGGCCTAAGCATTGCTGGATGCACTCCCTGACATGAGAATCTACTTCCTTGAACGGGATCATTATCGCTACTCTTGGTTCCATGAACATCTGCTGTTCTGAGCACATTTAAAAACATTTCTGTATAATTCAGAAAACTTTATAATGATACATATATTCTAAATCAGTAATGAAAATACTGATAATAAAGCTGGGAGCAATAGGCGATGTTCTTAGGACAACCTCTTTTTTAAAAGGCATAAAAGAGAAATACAAAGCAGAAATTGACTGGGCAACAAAAAAGGAGTCATTTGATATTTTAAAGAATAATAAATTGATTAATAACCTTTTTTTGTTAAATAACTTAAAAGGCACAAAATATGGTTTAGTGATCAATCTGGATGATGATATTGATGCTTGTAAAATCGCTTCTGAATTAAAAACAAAGATAATTGGGGCTTACCTGGAGAATGATAGAATAACCTACACAGAAAACAGCTCAGAATGGTTTGATATGGGCCTAGCATCAAAATTAGGAAAGAAAAAAGCGGATGAGTTAAAAGCCCTAAACAAAAAATCTTATCAGGAAATAATTTCAAAGATGTTGGGCGTGCCATTTAGCGAGCCAATATTGAACCTTTCTGAATCTGATAGGGGGTTTGCAGAGGGATTCAGAAAAAAGAATAATATGGGAGATGATAGCCAGGTTATTGGCATAAACACCGGCGCAGGAAAAAGATGGGAGAAAAAGAGATGGCCGATAGAGTATACGGTCCGGCTAATAGACAAAATTGCTAAGGAACTTAATGCTAAAGTGATTTTGTTTGGTGGCCCAGAAGAGGTTGAAAGGAACAAGGAAATAAAGGAAAAAATAAAAACTAAGGTTATTGATGCTGGCTGTGATAACAGCCTGATGGAATTTGCAGCTCTTATTAATCTGTGCAAGATATTAATAACCTCTGACAGCCTGGCAATGCATATTGCTATTGCTTTGAAAAAACAGGTTATTGCTTTATTCGGGCCAACTTCTGCTGCAGAGATAGATATCTATGGCAGAGGCAAAAAATTAATTGCTCCGATTGAATGTTATTGTTGTTATAAAAAGAGATGTGATATTTCAAATGATTGCATGGATCTTATCAATGTAGATGGAGTATTCAAAGCAACAAAGGAGATAGTTGAGAATGCCTAAAACAATTGTATTCATTCCTACATATAACGAAAAAGAGAATATTGCAAGACTAATCCAGGAGCTGCTTAGATATCTAATTGACATTCTTGTTGTTGATGACAATAGTCCTGACGGGACTGCAAATATTGTAAAAGAATTGTCAAAAAAACATAAAAATGTCCATCTGCTTCTCAGAAAAGAAGATAGAGGCAGGGGCTTTGCAGGAAAAGCGGGCTATAAATTCTGCCTGGAGCATAATGCTGATTATATCATTGAGATGGATGGTGATTTTAGCCATGACCCAAAATATGTTCCTGAGATAATCAAAAACCTAAAGGAGCATGATATAGTTATTGGCTCAAGATTGATAAAAGGAGGTAAAGATATTGGAAGAAGTTTAGGGCGAAGGACCTTAACAAGGCTGGCTAATGGTTACATAAGGATTATGCTGGGTATAAAAGCAAAAGACTGTAATTCCGGATACAGGGGATTCAACAGAAAAGTTTTAGAGGCCATAAATGTGGATAGATTATTCTCAAGGGGCCCTGCAATAGTGCAGGAAGTCCTTTATAAGATCCATCTTAAAGGCTTCACGATAAAGGAAATACCGATAACTTTTGAAAACAGGACAGAGGGGATATCAAAGCTTACAATGAAAGAGCTGGCAGTTGGCTACTGGGTTATAATGAAGTTAAGATTAGCCAATATGTTTAATAGACTATGAAAGAGCCAAAAAAGATATTGGTTATCAGGGCAGGTATGCTTGGAGATGTGTTGATGACCACTCCTTTGATTAGTTCTGTAAGGAAGAAATACCCCCAATCAAAGATTTATTATCTGGTTGGAGACTGGTCAAAGAGTGCACTGCAAGGAAATAAGGACATCTACAAGCTCATAGTCTTTGACGATTCAATAATCTTTGAGAGAAAACTCTTTAAGGTCATAGAGTTGATAAAGAGATTAAGAAAAGAGAGATTTGATCTCTGTCTGATATTAGATAAATCCTATCTCTGGAACCTTTTCGCTTTCTTGACCAGATCCAAGGTTAGGATTGGATTCAACCGAAAATGGGAGGGTTTTCTAAATACTAAGAATGTTGATTTTAATGGCTCAAAATATGAATTAGATTACTATCTTGATGTGGTTAGATTGCTGGACATCGAACCAGACAAGGATATGAAAATTAGCATACCAAAAGAAGATGAAAAATTTGCTGCAGATGTTTTCAAGAACATCAACTTTGCCATAGGAATTGCTCCTGGGGGGGCGCAGAATCCTGGCCAATCCTTTGCATTAAAAAGATGGCCAATAGAGAATTATGTTGCACTAATTAAAAAATTAAATAAAAAATTGAGATACCAAGTAATATTGTTTGGTGGAAAAGATGATGCAACTACAGCTAAAGAGATAGAAAAAGATGCCAAAGTGATCAATTTTGCGGGTAAGCTGTCAATACCAAGAACAGCCGCATTGATAAAAAAATGCCGTTTGTTTATAACGCACGACTCAGGCCTTATGCACCTTGCTGCGGCTGTTAAAACTCCGGTCATAGCCTTATTTGGACCAACAAGCGCAGCAAGATTTGCTCCTAAGGATAGCGTTGTTATTAAAAGCCATTTAAATTGCGCTCCTTGTTATGACATTTATGGGAATTACAAAAAATGCGAAACAGCCAAATGCATGGAGTCTATTGATGTTGAAGAGGTCGAATCTGTAATTCACAAAGTTTTAAAAGGCTCATAAAAAGGATATCGAAGATGAACTTATTAATAACTGGGGGCGCTGGATTTATTGGCTCTAATTTTATTAGGCATATCCTTAATAAATATAACTATGGGGTTACCAACCTAGACAAGCTTACATATTGCGGCAATTTAGAAAATTTAAAAGACATAGAAAATAACAAGAACTATCGCTTCGTCAAAGGAGATATCTGCGATAAGAATATTGTTTTTGAATTGGCTCAAGAAACAGATGTGATAGTCAATTTTGCAGCAGAAAGCCATGTTGACAGGTCAATAGAAAATGCAGATGAATTTGTAAAAACAGACATTCTAGGAACATACAACTTGTTAGAAGCCGTTAAAAAGCTTAAATTAAAAAAATTTGTTCAGATATCCACAGATGAAGTTTATGGCTCAATAGAAAGAGGCGCTTTTAAGGAAACTGATAATCTAAAGCCAAACTCACCTTATTCAGCCAGCAAGGCTAGTGCTGATTTACTTGTCGGGTCTTACATCAAAACACACAATATCCCTGCAATCATTACAAGAAGCTCTAATAATTTCGGGCCTTATCAATATCCTGAAAAGCTGATTCCATTGTTTGTTACCAATCTTCTTGAAGGCAAGAAAGTTCCTGTCTATGGCAAAGGGATTAATGTTCGCGATTGGATTTATGTGATTGACAATTGCGAAGCAATTGACTTTGTTATGCATAATGGCAAGATTGGAGAGGCCTACAATATTGGCGGCGGTAATGAGAAAACAAATATTGAAATTACAAAAATAATCTTAAAAGAGCTTGGAAAAGATGAGGGGGATATTGATTATGTCAAAGACAGGCTAGGCCACGACTTTAGATACTCATTAAACTGCGAAAAGATCAATAAGCTTGGATGGAAACCAAGGTTCAAGTTTGAGAAAGCAATAAACGAAACTATAAATTGGTATAAAGATAATGGAAAATGGTGGAAAAAGCTGAAATGAAAGGGGTGATTCTTGCTGGCGGAACCGGAAGCAGGCTTTTACCTTTAACTAAAGTAACAAATAAACATTTACTGCCTGTCTACAATAAACCGATGATATACTATCCTCTGCAAACATTGATAGATGCTGGAATAAAGGATATAATGATTGTGACTGGTGGAGGGAATACAGGCGATTTTGTGAGACTTCTTGGCTCTGGCCATGATTTTGGCGTTAGATTAACTTATCGTTGCCAGGATGGCTCTGGAGGCATCCCTGTTGCTTTATCTTTAGCAAAGGAATTTGTCGATAATGGCAAATGCATAGTGATGTTAGGGGATAACATTGTTGAAGATAATGGAAAGGTAAGATCTGCTATTGACGAGTTTAGGGTAAGCAAAAAAGGAGCAAAAGTTATGCTAAAAAATGTCCATGATCCCCAAAGGTATGGTGTTGTTGAGCTTAAAAACAATAAAATCGTTTCGATAGAAGAGAAGCCAATTAAACCGAAATCAGATTTGATAGTCATTGGCTGTTATATGTTTGATAAAAAAGCGTTTGATATTATCTCGACACTAAAGCCATCTAAAAGAGGCGAATTAGAGATTGTGGATGTCATCAATCACTACTTAAATAATGATGATTTGGAGTTTTCTACACTAGACGGATTCTGGATAGATGCAGGCACTTTTGAAGGGTTGTTTGAGGCTAGTTCTTATTTTGCTAAGAAAAAGTGATTAGTTTGTTTAGTTCTCTATGGGGAATCTTTCTGTTTTTCTGGATAGCCTTCCTCTTCCTGCACATCCCAGAGCAGCCTCTGATTGCATCTATCTTTGATTTAATTATCAATAAAAACTTTCCTCTAAATGCGTACTTAATAACAGTCGCTAACTGCAGTAATGCAATCCAAATTATATTCCTTATAATCAGACCAAAAGGCCAATCTTTGAATACTGTCCAGATACGGTTACGATCTCCGTGATAAACGGCAAAATCTGACATAACGCCTGCAGAAGCCCCGTGCATATGGTAACAAACGGATTTGATTGCGCAGAGGCATTTCCATCCTCTCAACCTTGCCCTGAATCCAAGATCATAATCATCAGCATAAGCGAAAAAATCCCAGTCAAAATACTCATCTTCTCCCAGCTTGATGTCTTCTAGCATCTCTCTCCTGTGCAATTGAGCGCAACCTGAAGGGCAAAATAAAAAACCAAGCTCAGAAACATCTTTTATATCTTTAGTCATTCCTGATCTTAAGACTCTAAGGCCATAAGAATCAATCTTACTATCAAAGTACAGGATTTTAGGGCTGACCATCCCAACTTTTTGGTCAGAATCTGCTGCTTTAACAAGCTCTGATACAAAATTTTTATCAAATTTTGTATCATTGCCAACCGTAATTATATAAGCTCCTTTTGCTTTTTTAATTCCAAAATTAAGCCCAGGAATCCCATAATTTTTATCATTTTTTATTATTTTTATTTTACTATTAATTATTTCTTTTTTAAAATTATTATTAACTAGCTTTAATGATCCATCTTGCGATACATTATCTACTACAATAATCTCAAAATCTGAATAAGTCTGGTTAAGCAATGATCTTATACAATTATTGATAAATTTCTCTCCATTATAATTGAGAATGATAACACTAACCTTCATATTCATTTACCTTTCCTATAACTTTATCAACCTCTTCTTTTGTTAATTCAGGAAACATGGGCAGAGATAAAATTTCTTTCATTATACTCTCTGTATTAGCCAGTTTATCATGTTCCAATTCTTTATACCCCTCTTGCGAATAAACGGGCATTGGATAATGCACTTGTGTAAAGATATCATTTTTCTTCAAAAACTCTCTTAATCCATCCCTCTTTTTTGACCTAACGGCATATAAATGATAAACATGCTTTGCAAATGAAGATTCTTTTGGTGTGATAACCTTGGCCAGATTTCTGTCATACAGCTTAGCAATCTTCCTTCTTCTTTCATTCCACTCATCCAGATATTTTAATTTAACCCTTAAGATTGCTGCCTGAACTTCATCCAGCCTGCTGTTTATGCCTTTAACTGGGTGCAAATAGTCATTGCTATGCCCGCAGTTCCTAATCAATTTTATCTTTTCTGCAAGTTCTTCATCATCCAAAGCGATTAAGCCGCCATCACCATAGCAACCAAGATTTTTAGTAGGATAAAAGCTAAAACAACCTATTGAAGATACAGGCACTTTTCTTCCTTTATACTCTGCTCCATGCGCCTGGCAGCAATCTTCTATTAAAACTAAATCTTTTGAAGAACACATCTCTATTATGGGCTTGATATCGCAGCTCTGTCCAAACAGATGAACAGGTATGATTGCTTTTGTTTTTTTGGTAACGTGTATTTTACTAAAATCAATATTGAAATGGTCATCAATGTCAGCAAAAACAGGCTTAGCGCCAACTGATAATATTGCAATAATAGTCGGGACAGCAGTATTTGCTACTGTGATAACCTCATCGCCCTTTCCAACACCAGAGGCCATTAAAGCCATTTGCAGCGCTTCTGTGCCGTTTCCAACACCTACTGAATATCTTTTACCTAAATATCCAGAAAACTCTGCTTCAAAGCTGTCTACATTCTTTCCAAGAATATACTTCCCTGATTCAAGAACTTCTTTAACTCCCTCATCAATCTCTCCTTTTATCTGAGAATACTGCCTTTTAAGATCAACAAAAGGTATCATTTTTTCCAGGGGTATGGCTGATTATTTTTTCCTGTTCTGCACCTAACTTGGGCAATATCGCATTTTATTTTGGCAGGATTACCAATAACCACCTTATTGGCAGGAACATTCTCCACAACAAAAGAATGGGCTCCTACCACAGAATTTTCGCCAATTTTCACTCTTGGCAATATTGTAACATTTGCTCCAATAACAGCGCAATCTTCTATTATAACCCCACTTTCTTTATTGTGGAGCTTACAAGGAGGATGCAAGCTTTCTAAGGTCTTAACACCAGGGTAAATCCTGACATGATTGCCAATTTTAGTGTATTGGCTCAAAAAAACATTATTGTGGAATCTGCAATCATCGCCTATTTTTACATAGCCATCAGTCTGGCTTAGGACTCCAAAGCAGCAATCTTTGCCAAATTCAGAATATTCGCGAATAACAGCATTATTGCCTGTCTGCAGATTATCCCCAAAAATGCTTCCAGCATATATCACTGTACCACTTCTTATTATAGCGTTTTTCCCTATCAATGTTTTAGGATTCCTGTAATTTTTTGCAGAGTAATAATCTGCCAATCTCTCGCCAATGATACAATAAGGGCCGATATGGCAGTTATCGCCTATCTCAACATTGTCATAGACAATAGCAGTCTTGTCAATTTTTACGTTTTTGCCTATTTTTTTCATTTTTCACCAATAATGTTGTTTATATGCCTTATAATATTCAACTGTCTTTTTAATACCTTCTTTGAAGCTGGTTTTTGGCTCCCAACCAGTAAATTTTTTTACCTTGCTGACATCTGAGTAATAATCGCCTGGCTCCTGGGCTTTCCTTTCTGCTGAAAAAGGCGTAAACTTAAACGAGCCTCCAGCTGTTTTTGTGATTGTGGTTACTATCTCCAAAAAACTTATTGGATTATTATGACCAATATTGAATATTTCTCCATTACAGCTATCGTTCAAGGAAACTTTTATCATAGCGTCCACACAATCTTCAACATACAATGGATCCCTAATCATCCTGCCATCCCCAAAAAGCGAAATCTCCTCATTGCTCAGTGCTTGCCTTACAAACCAATTTATAACGCAATATTTGTTGCTTTTCATCTGTGCACGAGGACCATAAATGTTAGACAAGCGAAGCATGACTCCTTTTACATGATGAGTGTCATTGTACACTTTAACCATCTGCTCTGCTGACAAGCTTGTTACCTCGTAAATGCCTAATGGCCTTGTTGGAGATTCTTCGTCTACCGGCAATTTAGTTGATTTGCCATAATGGCCGCGAGTTCCTGCATAGATTATTTTGGCATTTTTATTGAAGTTTTTGCATTCCTCGAGCAGTATAGCTGTTCCTTTGATGTTCAAATCAATATCCAAAAAAGGGTTTACAAAGCTGGCGACATGGCTAACCTGGCCAGCCAAGTGAAAAATAATGTCTTTACCCTTAACAAGCGAAGAAACCAGCTTTTGATCCAATATATCTCCTATAACAACCTTAACCTGGGTGTTAATTGGCTGGATATTAAAATTATTGCCTCCCATCTCCGGGCCTAAATTATCCAATATTGTGACAACTGCTCCTGATTCAACCAGTTTGATTGCCAGATTACTGCCAATAAAACCTAAACCGCCAGTGATAAGAACATTTTTGCCTTTCATTTTACAAAATATTTGAATGGGGGATTTTTTCAATCTGATACAACAGCCTATTAATCCTGTCCCCCTTGCAACTTGCCTCGCATTCTGCAAAGTTTAGCTTGTTGATAATCTCTTTTCTTTTATCAGAATCCCAGATATCCTTAAAGCTTTTGTCCCTGATATTGCCAAAACTGTATTTTTTGTTTCCAATAAAATGGCAGCAAAGGTAGACCTCTCCGTCTGCCCCTATAGTAGTTGAAAAATAGTGGAATAAACATTTAGCATAGTCCTTTTTTCTAGGATCTGTTTCCTCCTTAAATTTATGCTCTATCACTATAACTTTGAATTTATCATCGCTTAATTCCTTAACCTTGCCGGGAATATTGGCTTCTTTTAATATGCGGCTTTCTTTTTTTGCTCCAACTGCCTGTACTGCAGGCCTTATCTGGAAGAAATCAATTCCAATATCTTTCAGCTTCTTTGCAACAGAATAAATCTCGCCTTTGTTTTCCTTGTGAACAAGAAACTGGACACCGATAGAACATCTGCTTCCTGACTTTCTTTTAGCGTTTACTAAATTTCTTATATTTGCGATTATTTTTTCAAAAATGTCCTCTTTGACGTTATGTATCTTTGAATATACACTTTTAGTACCTGCATCCAGGCTAACTCTTATGTATAAACAGATTTTGATTAGTCTGTTGATTGCATCTTCATTAAGCAAATCTCCATTTGTTATTAAACCAATGTCAATGCCAAGAGAGCTGGCTTTTTCCATTGCCTCGACAGTATGTTTATTCAACAAAGGCTCTCCGCCTCCTGTGAAATTGATCCCTTTAATGCCCAAGGAAGCTAATTCGTTTACTATCCTTAGCATCTCATCTCTGCTCAAACTTTCTTTATGGCCTTCTAAAGCACTGCCATAACAGCACCATATACAACTATGATTACAGATATTAGTTGGGCTTAAATCTACAGATATAGGGTAGAATTTTTCATTTTTCTTTAATTTTTCTAGCCTATCTAAATGCTTAAAAATCTTCAATCCGCTAAACTGAGCTAATACTTCATTTTCCATTTTTAATTTACTTATAATAATGCCGAGCTATTTTTAAACTTTATGAATGTTTAGTTCTCTGCGTTGTCCGTTTATTATTTCCCTTCGATGAAATAATTCGATTTCCCGTTTGTTAAACCTCCGATTTCATCTTTCTTGTGCTCTGCAGGGCATATGTCACTGCACTATACCCTTTTTTGGAGAAAGATTTTTAAAGAATAAACTAACCTTTCAATTCCCAACCAAACTATGTTGGCATTTCATGTGCAACACCAATATGAAAAAAGACAAGCAAAGGTATCACTGAGGCTGGGGAATTTATAATGAAATTACCACTTTACTTTTATCAAAATTTAGTCAATTCCAAGATTGTTCTAAACCGATATTTCTTTAATCCTATGTTCTCTCAGTTCAACATCAAAGATAAAAAAGTTCTTGACTTTGGCTGCGGGCTTGGTGGCTGTTCTCCTTATTTTAGTCCTTCAAACTATCTGGGCGTTGATATAGATGAAGAAAGGATTAACTATGCTACAAAAGCATATCCAAATTACTGTTTTTCTGTTATTGAGAATGAGAAAATGCCCTTTAAGGATAGTTCATTTGACATTATTTTTGTCTGCGGAGTTCTGCACCATATGCCTGATAGAACCGTGCTGAGATGTATAAAGGAATTCTATAGGTTATTAAAACCAGATGGTAAAATAATAGCCTTTGAAGCTTTTATATTTCCAAAATCCAAGCTTAACAATTTAGCTATGAAGTTGTTAGACGAGGGCAAATACATTCGCTCTGAGCAGGAATATCGGACTTTCTTTGCCGATGAGAAGTTTCGAGTTACCATACACAGAAGGATTAAGACATTTTACCTATATAACCTACTCTTCTTCTCAGC
>CAZKBD010000017.1:0-26032 GCA_964550945.1 uncultured Methanosarcinales archaeon | reverse complement strand
ATTTATTAAACTACCGCAGCAAGCTGCGGGGTATTAAACCCAAATGGGAATAAAGCTATACTTTACTGTATATAGTATAAGGGGTCTACTTCTTATGGAAGTAGTTGAATTCTAAACTTTATATACAATAAAAAAGTTTGAATCAGAATTAGGTTTGTGTATTTGCTGTTGAATTGGATAAAAACAGGTAAAAGAGCTAATGAACCAACCGGATATAACTAATTAAACAACCGAATCTTCAATAACGCTTCTTATTGCATCGCATTCTGCGTCATGGACTCTGCATTTAAAGGAATCAAAATTATCATTTTCAAATCTGGGGACTGTTTTTTGGCAAATAATCTCTCCAGTATCTAATCCTTCATCTACATAGTGTATTGTGCAGCCGCTTTCTCTTACACCAGCTTCAAACGCATCTTTGTAGCCATTTGCTCCTTTAAAATCAGGCAATAAGCTTGGGTGGATATTGAGAATTTTATTCCTGTATCTGTCAACAAAATACTTAGAAACTAACCTCATGTAATGCGCAAAAATGATTAATTTAATCCTTTCTTTTTTGAGGTATCTAACAATGTCCTTCTCATGACTTACTCTGTCTTGGTATTCCTTATGATCAAAACATTTGTAGGTTACATTATATCTTTTTGCAATATCAGCAATAGGAGAATTAGGCATATTTGTTATAATCAGCTTTATTTTTGCGTTTTTGCAGTTCAATATTGACCTGACAATATTCTCATCGCTTGTTGAAAATATAGCTATATTACGCATACAAACCCCCCATAATCTAAATACTCAAAGGTAATTTTGTATTCCTGGGCCTTCAACACCTTGGCCTTCAAAAGCGCAAACCAATACTTCACCGCAATTAGGCGCTCCATGCATAACTACTTCAGTATCTCTAACTTCAAGAGTTGCGTATGGTATCATTATTCCTGCTGCCTTTAAGTAAGAGGCAGCGGATTCCAAGAGCCGCCTATATAATGATTTTTCGTCTTTAGCTTTTTCCGCAGTATGGCTTTGTAGCAGCTCTGAAAGGCAATGTTCGTGTGTGCCTCCTGGCCTAACAGCTTCTATTCCTTCACTCATTTTGACACCCCCGATATTTCCTATTATACCGGAAACCGTTTTTTGTATAATAACCTAACTAAAAATTTGGGTAAAAATTTGTTCAAATATTTAAAAAAATCAGAAAAATGGGTAAAAATTTTTTTATAAACAATCGAAAAATTTATATAGAGAACTCCATTTTTATAAAGATTGAGTATATTTAAAGCAATATGGGGGTCGTTGAATGAGTCAACGCGTTAGTTTTTATGTTAAAAAGTATATTGAGGGAGATCCCACAATACAAGTTGGCCTGCAACGCGGCCTGATAACAAGCAGAGTTCTTACAAAGCACATTATTGAAGAAGAACGCGAATTCAGAGGCAGTTTTGATGATGTCAGGAATGCAGTTAGAAAATACACAGATGAAATCGTTCCTTTGTTTGAATTCAGAAATGCATATACTGCATTTAGAGGCTCTTATGTTGATGTAAGAAGCAAATTAGCCTCTATTGAAACAAGCAAGAATGCAGACATTAAAAATATTCTCAGAATAATTGGTGAATTATCTTCAGAGGCTGACAGATTTATAAGAGTATCAAATAATGGCTCTTCATTTATTTTGTTTATAAGAGAGGAAGATTTAGATAAAACAGCAGCGCTGATCAAAAATGAAAATATTTTGTCTATCCAGAAGGACATATCTTCCATTAATATACATCTCGACTCCAGTGTTAAATACACTCAGGGCGTTTATTTTTTGATAATGGGCCAGATATCGCTTAATCAGATCAACATCTATGATGTCTCTTCATATCAGTCAGAATTTTCTTTGTATGTCGACCAAAAGGATGGGGCTAAGGTGTACAAGCTGCTGTCTGATCTGAGCGAATACGAACAAAAGTTCTGCCAATCTAAAAGGTAAACTTTTACCCCCGCAGGTAAACCTCTTCCTAGATTCTGAATAACATTTAAATAGCAACTCTTCTGATTTAATTACTGTTTTTCGGTGCAAACAAAAAAAGAATGGGGTAGACAAAAATGCTTTCAAAAAAGGACTTGCTAATACTAAGTGAGCTTAGAAACAATGCTCGCGAAACATTAACACAAATAAGCAAACATACAAATGTGCCTATCTCAACTATTTTTGACAAAATAAAATGCTATCAAGGGAACTTGATAACAAAGCATACAACACTGATAGATTTCTCGAAGCTTGGCTTCAATGCAAGGGTGAATATTATGGTTAGAGTAGACAGAAATTTAAGAGAAGAAGCAAAGAAATTTCTATTAAGCCATCAGAATATAAATTCAGTATTTAAAATAAGCAATGGCTTTGATTTTCTTATTGAGGGCATTTTTAAAAATGTAAAGGATGTTGAAGACTTTATCGATATGTTTGGTGGAAAGTTTAAATTAGAGCAAACGCAGGTTTACTACCTTATTGAAGATGTAAAGAAAGAGGCATTCATGTCAGACTCTTCCCTTATTGATATAGTTATGTGAGACTAAATAAAAATGATCAATAAAAGAGACGTAATATTGAATGACGGCGAGAAAGATGTTCATGTTCTTGTTTACCTTAAGGAGGTTAATGTCAGGAACAACCACACGAAGATTAAATCTTTCTGCAGGATAATCAAAGGTCAAAATGCCATATGAAGCTGAATTGGATGAGATGATTGAAGAGAAATGGTGGGATTCTAAGGATGACTGAGAATATATTTTGAAAGTGAGAGTGAAATTGAGAATATTATAATGAGCAAAGCCGCTATCTACGCTGGTTTCTATACACTTTGGCAAACACTTGATGTAAAACTTGAAGATATTAAGAAATTTTTTATTTCAGGAAATTTGGGCTTTATTTGCTGTTTGTGATCATAATCACAGTACCTAGGAAGTTATGCTCCTTAAGACAGGATTAAAGGGGTTATGATCCGATATTAATAGAAACAATGACTGGATTAATGACATCATTAACACAAGCCCCTATCGAAATTATATTAATTGTTCCTGTTATAGCTGCATTAATCATCCCATTCTAGGTATGTAAATAACTTATTCTAAACTCAATGATCCTATCTATCTAACTCACAGTAATTTGAATGTTTTTTCTATTGTTTTCATAATTTTCTTCCAAAAAATCGCCAAATGGAGATACTACGGCAGATACATCATGGGTTCCTTGAGGAATATCTTTCCATTCTACTGAAGCAGTCTTTTTTTCTGATGTTTGCACATCAATGGTATCAGTACCTATGAGGACATCTTCATAGTTCCCAGGATAGTAAAACTCAACCTCAACGTCATTTGCATCCTTATTCCCTATATTTTCAATAATTGCAGATAGTATTATGTTATCACCCGACTTAGGATTATTATTTGAGAAAGAAATATCAGTTACAGTTAGGTCAGGGAATGTTTTAACCCAAGTTTCAATATGATCTTCCCTTAAAATCTCCTTATTATTAATAGAGCCTGCTAGTCTGAATTGAATTGGATAATTTCCTTCTTCTGCCAGCTTTACAGTATTCGCAAAGATTCCATCTTTAGCATTTCCATCATTATGTTTTCCGTCATCGAGTAATTCTACTTTTTTTATTGGTTTTATCACTATGCTAGATATTGGGACATTAGCAGAATCTTGGGGAGTAGAGAAAATAATAGCTTCAACTTTTCCATTTAGAATATAATCTTGATTGAAATATACCTTTGCTCTTAATGATGCAAGTTCGTTGGGTTTGTACCCTGCTTTATCCATGTCAGCTACAATACTAATATCAGACACTTTACCGAAAATATTAATGGAAATTTGGGAATTAGATGCTTCTTTATTATCAATGCCAATTTTCCAGATTCCATCCAAAGGATTGGTTTCATTATACATCTTAACAATTTCAAGATCTTGTGGGAATTCTGTTATTTTTTCGCCATCTGGCTTTTCAATATAAAAATCACTTCCACCAAAACTGCCAATCATAATAGATATTTCGTCTAAATTAAAAACAGGCAAACATTCTTCAGTTAAACTAATATTATCCTGTTGTTTTGAAATAAAAAACTTTGAGTACTGGTCTTCTGAATTAAAAAATTCCTCTGAAAGAATTCCATTTATGGGTTTTGGGTTTTCTACTTCAATACATTGACTAGACGCCGTTGGTTCTTCTTCAATACTTGTATTTTCCATAGTGGTATTTTCAATACCTGGCTCCCCAATAATTGTACCTCCCATAGTCGCATTCTCAATAATGGCATCCCTAATACCCGTTTCCTCAATAATTGTATCTTTCGTAGGGACATCCTCAATACTTGTCTCTTCAATACCAGTATCTATACTACCTTTATCTTGGAGTAGAAGATTAGACCCGCTTAGTTCTTTAACATCGTTATCTGGGAGTTGAAGAAATATGATAGATCCTGTAATCAAGATTGCCAAGGAAAAGCCAAGAAATACAAAAAGCGGAGATATTATGGTTTTAGCATTTTTAATTGCTTCTTCAACTTCACTAGGATCGTACCCTTGTTTAACTAGATAATCTCTCGATTGTTGAGGAGCATATCCTTGAGCTTTCTGTGCTTTGATATAATCGACAAGTTGCTGATTGACCATTATAGTATAACCTAATTATGGAGTTTATTGTTTATAAAGCTTTTTGTTTTTCGTTGGAAACGGTTTCATAAGGCTATCTTTTCCATTAATTATTCCGCATATTTTCTGACATCCCTGAAAAAAATAACTTTTTTTCTCACAAACCCTTTTAAACAGCTTTCTTAATTATTAAAAACAGCTATGAAACCCGACCAAACAAAAGCAAGCCTAAGCTATAACGAACTTCTGATTTTGCATGAGCTGAGGAAGAACTCTAGGATAAGCCTTGCTGAAATATCAAGAAAGATAGATATTCCAACTAGCACAGTATTTGATAAGATTAACTCGCTTAATAAGAAATTAATAAAAAAGCATATTACTATCATGGATTTTCCTAAGATGGGTTATAACATTAAAGTGAACTATATAATAAAGGCAGAAAAAAAAGACACTTTGAGAAATTTCCTAATCGACCATAAAAATGTTAATACAGTTTATAGAACAAACAACGGTTCAGATTTTTTTGTTGAGGGGGTTTTTAAAAATTTAAAGGAATCTCAAGAATTTCTGGAAAGCCTAACAATTTTCGGAATTGAAAAAATAAGCGAACATTTTGTTGTTGAAGAACTAAAGCGAGAATCATTCCTTACAAAAAAAGACCATATTGGCCTGATTCCACACGTTTTTAACGATTTTCCGAACTGATACCTGATTTTTTCAGCAAAGACGGAAATTCGTGGCTTTTTTATAGGAAATCTTTTTTAAACCCATTATACTGTTTATTTCTACTTTTGAAGTGGTTAATATGGTGCACTATATAACTGAAGGAAAAAATAGGCCAAGATACCTTGGAACTAGGATCCTTATTGGAGGATTGGCTCTGCTGACTCTAGGTTCTGCCTATTTCGGGTTTCAGCAATATCAAGCAAGGCATCAAAATGTTGTAGAACAAATTACTGCTCAAGATGGGATAGAAAGAAGGCTTGATGGTGTTCTCGAAGAACTCAGAAGAGACAGCTATGAAATGGAAAGGCAATATACAAGATTTGTTAATATAGCAATAGAAGGCCTAGAGTCTCACCCAGATGTTGCAAACAAGGCAGTTAGAGAGTCTATCTCAGCTCTTGAAAGAAGTGGTGAAAGATTAGAGCCCGATACTTATCTAGCCATGTTTGAACAAATAAGGGAAAAAGCTGAACAAAATCCTGAAATAATGGATCATTTTGGCCCTAAAGCATTAGAATATCAGGAAAATAGATATTTGAGAAAATACAGTCAAAAACTAGAAGAAGCTTTCAGAAAAGGCAGAGAAAAGCTGGAAGAGGGGATTGCTGATATAAAAGAGAATGAGTATGTTAGAAAAAGTTACAATAGCCTTATTGAAGGCTTAAGAAACATATTCAAAACAAATGGCCAAGAACAAAAAGGTGAGCAATAATGTTCAAAATAGCCAGAAGGCTGGTTTTCTATGGTGGAATTGGTTTTTTAGCAGGACTTGGTGTCGGATATTATGCTGGGAAAACAAGTACCGAACTGTCTAAACCTGCTGGTACATCTCAACTTGAGCAAATCGCAGATAAGTTGATCCTTACAAATCCTGAAAATCAAAATGAGTATGTTGTGGACTTTGACAGATTAAGGCTTAAGCCATACAAACCTGTACAAACTCCAGCTCCTGCTCCCCCTTATGAAGAAAAAGGTGAATTAAGGAATTTGTTTGAGTAAAGATGAAACTAAACATGGCATTGAGATACAGAACAATATTAAAGAAGAAATGGCGGTGGTAATAATGGACAAAGATAATGATCCAGTTTTAGAAAATCTGAAGAGAAGAGGTGGTGCTAGAAAAGCTCCTACCCCAAATAAAAAAACACAACATCCTGTAGTCGTTAGAGAGCCTCAAACTCCTATTAGCAGAAGGCTTTATGAAGCAGCAATAACCTTGCCTGGAAAACCAACAAGAGCATATGGCGACGATGCTGGGTTAAGAGAAATTCAGCTGATAGTAGATGACGTAAATGCTGGTCAAAGAGAATTAGATAAGATTCTTAGGATGAGGGATTCTGGGGTTTATAGGGCTGAGGTTGCATTAATAGATGCTATAAGAGGGTTAATAGGAAAAAAACCAGCATATAGGTCAATCCATGAGTTATTTATCCAACAGCAGCAAAATGTAGGGGAGCTAAATTACATTTTAGTACATATGACTGCAAGCTATGGGACAGACCTAAAAGTTACAACAAATGCTTTGGATAGATTGATAGAGCAAAATGAGAGAGAACGGGCAACAAGGCAAGCTTTGGAAGTCAAAGTACTTCCACCAGAAATTGAAAATTATGAAGAAGTTTGCAAAAAATTAAGCGAAATGGATAGAGATGATCTTCAATATTTTGAGATGCTCAGAAAAGTAATCCAAAGCAAAAGAACAGTAAGACAGATGGGTTACGAAAGAAGGGTAGCCATAATCGGAGATGAACATCATGTCCAAGATATCGATAACCTATTAATGCAGGAAGATCTTTTTGCAACTGTTCTTTATAGGGTTATGGAAATGGCATTTATTACTAAATTATATCAGGATACATTAGACAACAATGAGGGGGTATGGAGAGCGGTTTCAACCTTATCAGAGGGTGTTAAAAGAGTTGGGGCTGGTGTTTTGGTGCTTTCTGACTTTAACAGGCAATTGAATGATAGCTATATCCAGAGTGTAAGAGATATCACAGAAGTAGTCAATAATCATCCTACGCCAAAGATTATCCAATCAACAAATGCCAATCTAAGAAGACTAGTCCAAGAGGTACATTCTGGAGTTTATAGATCAGAGCTAGCTTACGAGCCATTAAGAGCTGCTGAACTCCCTTCACATAAGTAGGGGATTGTATAATGGCTTTGGATAGAATTGTCCAAGAATTAAAAAATAAGGCAAGACACCAAAGAGGGGACCACTTTAAGGATAGAACAATTGCATCACTAAGGCAAAGAACTATTAGATCATCCGCTTCTCATGAACAAAATCTTCTAGAGAGGTTAAAAACAGAGAGAAAATACCGAACTGGTGACACTCTAGAAACTCCAAAGCCGGATCGCTATAGTACAGCATTAATTATTACCCAGATTAAGAATCAACATAAAAAGCAAGTTGTTGATCCTTCTCTTGATATAAGCCAAATAAGCGATGACTATCAGGTTTTTGTGAATGATGGCAGTATCAAAAATCCATTTGCGATAAGCCCTCAGCTTGTGCAAATCATAAAAAGGCATACAAGAACTGCAAGAACTGATGAAGAAAAGGCAAGAGCTATCTATGACTGGATTGAAGCTAATATCCAATATGGAGATTCGAGAAGGCTTTACGGCTATAGCAACTCAACAGAAGTCTTACAGAATCAACAAGGTGTTTGCGGAGAAATGGCTTTTCTTTATATAACCATGGCAAGAAGTGTAAACCTAAGAGCAAGTTACGTAAGCGTAACAAGAGATTGCCATAGAAAGAAAGTACATCATGCATGTGCAATGGTTCATACATTAAGTCGCGATATCATGGTAGACCCAGCATACCACACATTTGGTATAGAACACAAGGAATACAAGGTGCTTACAGATATGGATGTATTAGAAAGGTTTAATCAGTGGAGGTAGTTTTCGTAGCTTTTCCGATTCTTCACTAATTTTTTCTAACATCGACGGAAATTCAGACCTTTTTTTACCATAAGCCTTATTAAAGGAATTTGTTTTCAAAAAATCAACAAATTTATGGAGGGATGTAAAAATGGCTAAGCCAATGTTTATAACACTAGAGCCTGTTTTAGGAGCAGAAAATGAAAATGTAGATGATAGGTTAGCAAAAAAAGTGGATGAAGCTTATTTAGGGAGACCTGTTAGGGATGCAGTGCAAAAATTACTTGATCCTGATTCAGACGAATATAACCCAGAATATAATGCTTATGAAAAGGGTATGGCAAATCAAATCCAGAGGTGGTTTCACGAAACAACGATGGACCCAAGGAAAAAAGTTCAGGTTTCTGCATATACAAATGATGTGCCTCCAAATGAGATACCCTTAGACCTTAACAAAGTTCTTTCTGATTACTCTGATAGAATACTTAAAACAAGAGAACAAGAAGAAGATGGACAAAGAGTACCTTATAATCTGATTGAACTATGTGTTTCTCCACCTTATGGGGGTGGGTTAGATAGCTTGATGAATCATAGCAACCCATCTCCAAAAACTGACGGCTAACAATATGCTAATTAAACTAGCAGTAAAATATCTTTTTAAAAATGAATCTGTCCCTTGATTCAAATTTTTTAAAAGAGTTTTTATTAAGTAAAGATTCATTCGCTATACTAGACGGAAGAGTGCATACATTACATATGACCAATGGTCATTTCAGCGGCGAAAATTTTCTTCAATATCTAGGAAAGAAATACGCATTAGAAGAAGCTGAAGAAATCCATGTATTAGAACAAGAATTATTTGAAGAGTATAAAGCGCAAATTACAGATTACATGAGTTGGGTCATACAATCAAAGATTTTAAGTAAAATTGACGAACTTAAATCACAGGTACAGTCCCTTGGTAATGTCTATGATTCTATTCAAGATAACTCAGTTGAACGCTTTATTATGGTTGATGTTTTCAATGCATATAATCATGAGAATAGAAATAGCAACGAACCAGAAGTTCCAGATGTTTCTCAATTTGATGATATTCCTACTCTAGAGCACATCCCGGGAATAGAGGATTTAAACTCCTCGTTAACCAGCCTAGAGGGTATTCTATTACAGAATAATAGGATCATTGTTCTTGGAGGCAGGGTATTTCGCCTTAGGGATTGTGGGAATGAAACTGCTAGTGGTCATGTTAAATTCGCAGGTTGTCAAATGGCCATCAGTTATTGGCGTGATCTTTCTGATTTGATGGGGGAATATGAACAAAGATTACTAAATAGAATTGAAGCTAAAGCATTAGAACATGGAAAAGTGCATATTGATTACATAAAAAGATTATTGAGTTTTAAATCAGCGTTGGAACAAGGGATAAGCAGTAAAAGTAGATATTCTGGGATTACTAGTTCTCATAGGGGTAAAATTGGGTTCCAGAAATCAGGCTCAAATAGATACAGAATATCAATTAGTGTAAATCCTTTTCTGATAGAAAAAGAAGGAAAATATTTTGCTTTCGGAAACGTAGATTTAGGGATAGATCTAGAGGTGTGTAATAACAGCCTGCAAATTGTTGCTCCAGCAGTAGTTCTTAACATGCATTATAGGCATCCTTTTGTTCATAGCAACGGCAGTATCTGTTACACTGGGGGTACAAGAAACAGGTGGGACGATCTTCAAGTTAAATTTAATGATATGTACAGCCTAAAAAAACCAAAAACACTGGCAAAAAAAATTGCCCAAGTCATGCGACAAGCTGAAAAAAATCTGGAAACAGGATATTATTGCTATCCAATCCACAGCAGAGACCGTATAGGAAATGACAGGCCAGTACATTGGCTTGAGGAATTTACACCAATAGCCACTAGCAGAACATCTGCTGAGTCTTATTGTTCTGCCCACGGAATAGCCAAAGAGAGGATTTTCCAAAATGGCTAAACAAAAAGTTATATTAAGTTTAGAGGAACAGGTTAGGAGAGAGCTGGCACCAGTCAGAATAACAAAGCAAGCGTTTGATAAAGCTAATTATGTCTCTAAGAGGATATGTGAATTATTTGAAGGAGGTATGGAAGTGGGGTTTTTTCTGTTAGGCGACGTTGAACAAAGCACAGAGAACAGAGTAATAGAAGATGTTTGTATAGGTCATGAACAGGATGTCACCCCAACACGATGTGATATTAGTGGATTTGGAGTAATAAAATCCTATCATAGTATAAAAAGAGAATCAAAGAGAAGAATTGTCGGCTGGGGCCATTCGCATGGGAAAATGTCTACATTCTATTCTGATATAGATGATAATACAATTATTGAAGTTTTAAGTAATTTGGGTATGAAAAAAATAGTAGGTTTAACTGTTCCACCAAGAAATGCTTCTGCTAGGTTTGTTATTGATGAAATAGGCAGATATTTGGAAATCAGTTTAGGTGATGATAAGTTCAGACTTCATCATGAATCTTTTGGATTTCTAGATTTTGAAGTTATTTCTGGCTATCCTATAATATTGAGTACCTTGTCCGCTAGAGAAATAAGATACACTTATGGCATAACATTTAATGCGAATGCAGATAATCCTTTTTGTGTTATTGCCTACCAATTGGATGGCAAGAATGGAATGGTAAAAAATGCAGGCTATGAGATTGTTGAAGATGGAGATAGAAGTATCTTGGACAGAGAAAAAATTGACCAAGAACTGGTTGAGCGTGTAGTAAATCTTAGGCGCAGATATGAAACATCCGCACCAGATATCGAAGGAGACTATGAAAATGCTCGAAATGGTCTTATTTCCTGCAAGCAAATCAGCAGGAGGTTAAGTTCTAGAGGCGTAGAAGATGTTCTAAGAGACGCAGACAGTATTGAAGACCACTTTTGTCTGGCAAGTGAGCTGTACAATAGAGCTAGACAGCTGGATGAAACAGTAAGAAGATATGACAGAAAGACAATAACAGGTAATGACGAAGAATCAGAAAGGCACAGAAAATATATTGAATGTATGAGGAATCTACAGGAAGATCTTTTAGGTGAGCTAGCTTCCCAAAAGGATCGTTATTGTCAATTATTAAGTGCTATAAATGCAGAAATCGAAAGATCATCAGGTATATTAAGCCACATACCATGTTCCAAAAGTTTTTGGTTAAAAAAATTGAGTGAAGTTTATAGCAATATTCTTGAAATGATTGATAAATCCAAAAGAGATACTCCTAATGAGGCCAAACATGACCCAGCTTGTTATAAATGATAGGGATGATAGAAATGCAAGAGCATGGGGTTATGATCCAGAACTATTTTCTGGATACGCCAGAGATATTCATGATGTGGAGAGCGGCACTAGTATTGATCGGAAAATAAAAGCTATTGAAAAAGAGTTAACAAGATACATGAATCAAGAAGGATTGCCAAGAGAAACATTCAATCGTGTATGCAAAAACCCAGATAGAAGCAAAGACCCTAAAGAAGCTCTTAAAGAAATTTATGATGTTGTGCTATGGGAATTAGGAAAAAAAAGACAAGAGATTTTGTATAATTCTAGAGTCCTAGTAGTTGGCTCAGATGTTTTAGCCCAGATGATATTATGCTGTTTAACTGGGATGGGTGTTGCAGGCAACAGATATGGTGGTGTTCTTGCATTTATGGACAATAAAAGAATAAGCGATAGTGATAGGCATGACTTTTTATGCAGCCATGATATAATGCATAAAGGCCAAAAAAAAGTCAGGCATATTGAAGCAGCATTAAGAGAGCTAAACAGCTCAGGAAATTTAATCTCTAGACATGCCAGATTTGTTGAGGCATTTGCTTATAGATTCAGACCTGAAATAATAATTGAAGCTACAAATGATACAATATCCAAAAGAGCGGTACTAGAATATGCTTTAGGCGCATCTGGCTACAACATACCTGTAATTTCAGCATCAAGCGATAGAACAAAAGGAGCCTACACATGCTATTGGCCTCAGAACGGCAAAGTAAGAGTTGTATCAGAAAATGTAGATTTAGATGCTATGGTTCATGCAGAGTTTGAAGGTTTGCAACAAGGATCATTTCCCAGCGGAGTAATAGCAGGGCTTGTATCAGAAGAGTTCAGGAGATTTAAATTTAGATATATAAAGGATGGTACAGACGATCCTATGCCCTCAAACAGGCGATTTGTCTATAACTCATGCTCTCGAAGCAGAAGGGGCTTTGAATCTGATCTAAAACAGGATAGGATAGGAGTCTATCAAGACTTTAAAGTCCTAGTTGCAGGTGGGGGAGCACTAGGCAATTTTGTTGCTTTAGAACTTGCAACTATGGGTGTTGGTAGGATAGACATTTTAGATATGGACTATATCGAAAACCATAATCTTGCAAGGCAGGTGCTATTAAGAGGAAGGGTTCTTGATAGGAAAGCTGAAGTTGTTGCTGAAAGAGTAATAGAGATTAATCCAAATGTTCATTCAGATTTTATTTTTGGAAAAATTGGAGTAGTTGATTTGGAAAGAGATAAAGGATGGATAATAGAGATGATGCAGGCAAGTGGCGTTTCAGATAAGTATGAAGATTATGCGAGTAATAAATTTAGCTTGAGTCCTAGAGAACAAGAAAAAGGAGTTGAGTTAGTCACTTATGATCGTCTTTTAAGAGGAAATTATGACATAATTTTTGGCTGCTTTGATAACAAATATGCAAGGAACTGGTTAAATGAGTTCGCAGTAAGAAACAGAGTACCTTATATAGACGGAGGCACCGATCCAAGGGGTGGACAGTTAGCAGCATATATGCCTGGGAAAACAAAATGTGTAAATTGTCAATTAAACCTGAGAGACTTTCCAGAAAGCAACCCCTGTGGAGATGTACAAGCAAGTACGATAATACCTAATATAATTATTGCAAGTCAAATGGTAGCCGAATCTATCAATTTTTTTAATCCTCATCTGAATAATAATCCTATCACTACTGCTTTTCAATATTCATCTTTTGGAAATCCTAGAATTTATATGAGAAATAAAAAGAAGACAAATAATCCACATACGTGTTGATTCGCAAAATTTTCGGTAAAACCAAAAAAACAGTAATAAAATATTAATACTTAATATGATATATAACCTGTATAAGAGGGTATGAACAGTAAAAATGCCGACTGCAACTTTAGACGCTGTTGTTGAAGAAGTAGATAATCACGTTTTTCCAGGCGATGTTAATTTAGGAGAGGAACTACACAATGGTACTCCTACAACCAAATCCACAAGAATTATAGATTTAGGGAGATACCGACTGAGAGGTCAAAGAATGGCTGATTTCTTCAGAAGCGATGGTTCTTTTGATTTCCATAGTTATCTTAGAAGTGATTTATATAGGCAAAGGACAGCCATGGCAGAACGAAAAATTAGAAGGTTGATTGTGGCTGAAATCAATAGAAATATCGAAGATGTTGTCAGACAAGAGACAAGCACAATAAAAATCACGCAAGAAGCTTGGGATAAATCACAATATATAGCACAGAGATTTGGTGAACTTACAAGGCATGTGTTAAATGATAGTGTTCCTTATGAAGTAAGTTTCTTTTTAATTGGTCATAAAACTAACGGAGAACCAATAATAACTGATGTTTACATAGGTCACGAACAAGAAGTAAGACACGACCACTGCGAAATAACTGGTTTTGGAGCAATAAGATCCCATCATGATATAAAAGACAGGCTAAGGAAAGAAATAATAGGGTGGGCTCATTCTCATGGAAATATTTCAAATGAATTTTCCCATGAAGATAAATCAAGATTAAGGGACATCTTAAATAGTTGGGGGGCAAAAAAAACAGTATATATCCCGTGGGGAGATATTAGTCTAAGATATGAAGGTTTTACTTATACTCCTACTTTTATTGTGAATGCGAACAGAGATGCTCCTGCCCTAAGGGTACAGGCTAAACATCCAAGATTAGTAATCGAAGGTGATACTATTAAAAGAGTAATAGAGGAGAATCATACAGATCTACACGGGATTGCTCCTAGAATTGAATTTGTTGAAGGAGCAGATACATGCAGTTTAGATACAGACAGAATTGATGAAGATTTGATAGGGAGAATAATTCTTCCAAATGGAGAAAGACTTAGTGATAAGTATACTGGTGTTGAGAGACCGCCGTCAAATTACACCTTGCCTACTGATAGAGGAGCTAGAACACAACCAGCTGTCCACATAAGCCCTAACAATGGTTATAGTGACCCGATAATTGAATCTCTTAAAAGAAGGACATCTAACTATGGACATAGAATGCAGGAATATTATACTCCTTTATTCTCTTCAGAAAATAACGATGAAAATATAGTGGGCACAATAGGAAAAATTCTAGCAGGTGATTATAGAGCTAATTTGGCGTCAATTAGAGATGGAAATGTTGTTGAAGATTCCTCGGCTAATAAATTAAATAAATGGTCAGATCGATTAGAAGCGGTAATATCTATCTACGTTCACCATAAAGGCGAACTTATGGCAAGACGCGAACTCTTGAACCCCCTATGGGATATAATAGGCAATAACAGGTATGCAAATAGGATGTATGGACAACAGATTAATGAAGTGAAACAGTTGTTTTCTTGATATATGTTGTTCAATACTATACTAAGGAGCACTTACAGATATAAAATCAGGTGATGCCCTTCTTAACAATTTGTTTAATAATAAATTGTAAGTGGTAACTGGAAAGAATCGTTCATCTGAAGAACTTTTCTCCTGTCCTAGTTTCAATTCCTCTCCAAAAATAAGTTATTGCATCAGCACATTTATCACACGTATAATCTATAGGTACTTCCCATAACATATTACACTTTGGAACATGCCTGTAACCATCCACATTAGTTGTGTCATGGTGCTCTCCAAGACCAAATAAATGTCCAGTTTCATGTTTTGAAATGTTTCTTATAAACTCAAAAGACCTTTGCCTAGTATTAGGTAAAGCCAAAATCATATAACCTTCGGAAAATTCTGATTGCCCCCAATTTTCGTCTCCACTCGCTAGAAATCTGTCAATTATCATCACATCAGCATGAGGCCTTCCTCCATAGCTAGGATTCCTCCAAGTTTCTGCAATAAGTATCTTTAAAAGTTTATGTCCATCAATAGTTCCATCTTTTCTTGCAGATTGTTTAACCTGCTCTACTGCAGAAACATGAGAACCATAATAATTCATTGAGAAATCCAATCCTATCTGTTGAACCATATCTTGAATTCCTGCTTCTACATAAGGTATGACTCTCTCGTCTACCCCTGGCATACAGAACATTCTTATTTCCCTCCCGTCAATCCAGTTATATGCACTGTAAAGTTTTCCGTCTATACCAGAAATGGCTGTTCTATGATTTTTATTGTTCCAATAATCTCTCCAAGCTTCAACCGAGGAAGCCCTTTTTGAATATCTTTCTGAATCTGCTGTTCGTCTTGTTTTTAATATCCTCAACAATTCATCCATTTTTTTAATGTTGAGAATCATTATAGAGTTTATATAGCTTCTGATTGCTATTCGTTACTTTTCCGACTTTTCACTAATTTTTTCCAACACCAACGGAAATTCAAGCCTTTTTTTACCATAAGCCTTATTAAAGGAATTTGTTTTCAAAAAATCAACAAATTTATGGAGGGATGTAAATATGGCAAACCCCATGTATAGATAACTGCATAGCTTAGGTTACATAAGTCCCAATAAAGAAAGAGTTAACCAATCCCTTCTTCCGCTGTATACTCTGCATCTTTTTCTTTACAAGCTTCTTTAGTTCATCGGTAGTTTGCGCTTGATGGGATTTCAGCTGGTATGCCTTTAAGTATTCCCATACATGTTCATCTGGGTTTAGTTCGGGCGCATAGGAAGGTAGGCGGTATACTGCTAGTCTCCTATCATTTTCTTCAACAAACCTATCTACCTTTTTTGCTCTGTGAGGGGGCGCACGATCTTCTATCACAATTATTTTTCTTTTTCCATGATGCTTTAATATTTGTTTTAAGAACTCAATATGCTTATCTGCATTCACTTTCTTTTTTTCAATTCTAAAAACCATCTTTCCAGCGGGACTGATTGCAGAGGTTACACATAAACCTCCTCTTTTTCCAGTAACTTTGACAATCGGAGTTTTTCCTTGTGGAGCCCATCTTTTTCCTAAGACGGCGGTGAGGGAGACTCCAGACTCATCTTGGAAGTATAGAATAGCCTGCCACCGACGGGTATGCTCCTTAATTTTTGGCCATTCTTCCTTCAGCCATTTTTTAACTGCTTTTTCGTCACGCTCTTTTGCCTGCCTTTCTGGCTTCTGGTTTGTTATCTTCCAGCGTTTTAGCCAGCGCATAACATTAGTGGGATGGAGTTTTTTGCCTGTCTTCTTATAGATAACCTGCTGTAATCTTTTGCATGTCCACAGTGGGGTTTCAAATCCGTGCTGTGTAGCTTCATCTTCAAGTACCTGTAGTAGTTCCTCCATTTCGGCATTGACTAATTTACACGATGGACCAGGAGCTTTTTTGCTTTTTAGTTTTTCTTTACCTTCTCTCTTGTAGGTAGTTATCCACCGAGATACACTGCCTCTGTGCACCCCAAAGAAATAAGCAATCTCATTTATCTTTTTACCTTCTTTATACAGTTCTATGGCACGAAATCTATAATTCTCTAAAATCTCATGCGAATATGATCTTCCGTCATTTATCTCTTTTTGGCTCACAATCTACTATATTTAAGGAACTAGTATATAAACTTTGTCACCTAAACCGTGCAGTTATCTATATGTAACTTTAGAATTTAAACTGAGGCCAGATGGTGAATGTGGAGGAGTATTAGCAAAAAGAGTTGATGAAGTATATTTAGGGAAGTCTGTTAGTGATGTAGTACAAAAATTGCTTGATCCTGAAGCAGATGAATATAATCAAGCATACAATGCTCAGGATAGAAGTATATCACAACAGATTCAAACACGCTTTGAAATGGCATTAATCCCCCATTCTTGCAAAGTCCATTTTATAGCGAGGACAAATGATGGGCGGGAACTAGAGATGGAACTTACTGATAGATTATCAGATTACGCTGCATTAATAATTAAAACAGAAGAGGAAGAGATAAGTGGACAGAAAACACCCTATAATCTGATTGAACTTGTAGTAGACTAATATGTATAGCTAAACTATATCTGCAAAAAATCTGCAACATTTCCGCCACCCCCGAAATTTACCTGCTTTTTCTCAAATAAGCTTTATTAATTCGGTTAGATGTTGAGAAATTCTAAATTTAGACGGTGATATCCATGGATATTGTACTTGAAAGATTAAGAAGAAGAGGCAGTGCTAGAAACAACAAGAGTACTGTTATTTTAACCCCTACAATTTCAAAAACAGACTCTGGATATGAAGGATTGGGTCTAAGAGAAATATTACTAATGGACAATTTTCTTGGGAATTTAGATCCAGAAAAAGTAAGAGAATACCTTAAAAATCCAAATCCAGAAACTGTTAAAAAGCTTTTGATGGCAGATTCTTATGTTGCAAAACATGGAGATACAGGGATTTATACCTTCCTTGAAGATCAAACCATTGGCCTTAATGCTTGGACTGCTTATGTTACAACTTCTTTAAGGGTTGAAGTAGTCTCTTTTACAAGATCCCTTTACAGAAGGCAACCACAAGCAGAAAGAAAACCATTGGATTCTATACTAGAGCAAACAATCCAGCAGATTCTTGATTTTGATTTGGCTGCATACCAGCGAATGCTAGTGAGAAATGAGGAATACAATCTTTTGGTGCTTTGCAATAATTTATTGACATTACCATTAGGGGAAGCCAACCTGAAAGATGTTCCTAAATCAGTGAGAGAAAGGGTTGCTGCAGTCAGCAGCTTATTGTCTACTTATAAGATGGATATAGCAAAAGATGGGTACAATGCCTTACATATACTTGAATCAGTTCCAGAATTAAAATACAGGTACTATCATGGCACCTGAAAATGCAGAATCCTTGGTATCTATTATTGAAACAATATTAGCACACACTACCCATAAAACTAGAAATATCGAATTTAATAGATGTATAAGTGATTTATTAATTTTAGATTATTTTATTGATAATCTTTCAGATGATTTCTTAAGTGCTGCGGTAAAAAATGGCAAAACCTTAACAGAGCTGGTTATTAGCGATTACCTTTTAGGGTATACTCCAAAAGCAAGGCCTGATGATTTATTGACCTTATCATTCGAAAAATCTCTTCAATATTTTAATAGAAGATTAAAAAAGAAAACTGTTGGAAAAAAAGAGGATATAACATCACAGCCAAGATATAGCGTTGATCCTCAAATAAATATATCTGCTTTGGCATACTTGCATATGTTAGAAAATGTAGAGGTAAGGCGCTTATTAACAGAAGCAAAAGATAAAAATGATCTTAAATCAGTTCTAATGATAAGTATAGCATATTCTAGGATTAGCAATTCAGAGAGAGATCCAATTATTGGAGAAGAGGGAAATTTAGAACAAAAAGCAGTTAAATTTCTAAAGGCATATATGCCAGTTGCAATTAGAGATATGTTAATGCAGTTGCCTGAAACAGCAAAAAGCCAAAGATCACAAACCAGCCCCTTATTTAAAGCTGAGTACCTTAAAGAGCAAGATATTGCTAGATTATCTGCAGCTATGCAATTATTAGATGATTACAAAAGAGAATGTGAGGAATATAAATCAGATCCTGCTCTCTACTCTAATCCACAAACTCAACCATTAATCGATCAGGGATTAGTAGCAGTTCAGGAAGCAAAACAAGGAATCCAAGCTGCTCTATACGCAAGAAATCAAAGGATAACAAAAGAGCTAGAGCAAATTTCTCGTGAAGTGAGCACACAACAAGCTAGTGGCAAGAAAGAAAGGCTTCAGCAAATGAAAGAAAGGCTGCAATCTTACCTAGGTGAGCTTCAATTGGTTAAACAAACAGAGGTTCTCTACTCTTGAAAATGGAATTAGATGATATAATACGAGAAAATATACGAAGAGCTCAGGAACTGGTTAGCCAGATCAATGATGAGCAGACAAAGCACGAATTCAATGAACGAATAGCTGGAATAACGAGGATGGTGACTAACAAAGAGTCTACAATTCAGAGACTAACTGAAGAAGTTTCCAAACTGCAGGGAGAACTAAAAAGCTATACTCCAAGCCAAACTCTAACCGTGCCCCTCAGTACATACGGCGATCAAAAATGGCACCTAATAACAGATCCTTTTGCAGGAACCGTACTTAACAATGCGTGGTACCATCATACAGGCCCATATGAAGACCAAAGAAGAAGGGAAGAGGAAAGAAGATTAGAAAAGAAAAAAAGCGAAATAGAAGAAAGGATATCGCACTATGAAGGGCGTTTGGAAGATATTAAAGATAGCTTGCGTAAAATGCAGGATGACCTTGAAAGTGATTTGTATAATCATGAATACCATGATTGCTGTAACGGGTCAATAAGAAGGTTCGTCAAATATATTGAAAATAGTGTTGCAAATATAGAAAAAAAAGTTGATGCTAGACTAGAAAGATTAACAGATAAATTAGCAGGTACAGATTCGCTATCTGCAGTCTCATCCATGCAGTCATCGCTTGAGGATTTTAGGCAAGACTTTAACACATTAATTGGGGAGTATAATCGATTTATAAGGAATTATAACGGGGAACATTATGTTCCGAAAGGAGAATGGCCCGGGCTGCTTCATGGTCATAGTTGCCCTGGTGGTTAGGTGATCAATTATAATGGAATTGGAACAAATTATTGATGGAAATATTAGAACTGCAAATCAACTTGTAAGGGAGATAGACAGAAAACTATTACCAGAAAAAAAAGCAAACATTAATCCTTTGCTTTCAATACAGCAGCAAACTTATTCTTATAATGCCCCTACTTTGGCTGGTATGTTACATAAAACAAATCTTAGCTCAAAGTATTATGACAAAGGTTATGAATTTGGAAGAAGGCATCCAAATTTGATAGATGCGATAATGTTTACAATAATAATGGCAGTGGGTTTACCAAGTATCTATCTAGTGCATAGTTATCAAAAAGGAGATTATGAAACGAAAGCACAGGTAACTCAACAACAAGCGGTTTACCAACAGCCTATACCAGAAGTGCAAGCTGAACCAAATAACATAGAGTCAGATTTACAGAAAGATGCTGAACGAATAAAATCAGCAAAAGAAGAAGGACAAACGCCTGTTCTGACAGAAATGCCGAACATGCCTCCTGAGTTTGTAGAGTCAAATGTTGTAAAATATGGTGCGGTTATAATTGAGGGTGAATCACTACAATTTACTGCTATTTTCTCAGATCCAAATGATTTGATGAGGCATTATTATAAAATTGATGATGGAGCATGGACATTATCTACTAAGGCGATAGATAGCGTTTCTGGATTGTCAATAGGAAACCATACACTATATTTGAAAGCAATAGACTCAAAAGGTCTTGAATCAAAAATTCAGTCTGCTACAGTGCAGGTCAAACAAAACCAGAGGCCTGCACTTACAGCATCGTTAAATAAAGAGAGAGTAGATGTTGGCGAGCAAGTCTTTCTTACAACAGATGCAAGAGACCCCGACGGCCATGATGTTACAGTTTATATGCAAAGTCCTGAAGGAAAATGGAATAGAATAAATCATGGCAGGCAGCTGGTCACAAATATGCCGGTAGGAAATTACGCTGTTGCTGTAAAAGCAGTTGATGAATTTGGTTTGGAGTCTGAGATAATAAGGAAATCATTTGAAGTATGGCAAAAAAAAGATAGTGAATATATAAAACAACCGCCTATTCAAAAAGTGCCTGAAAGTTCTGGACCATATGCAGTCCTAAGCCCAAATGGTGGTGAAGTATGGCAACTTGGAACAACTCAAACAATCAGGTGGAAAATCAATGAGCGTGTCGACTCTTCTATTAAAATCCAAATGATGAAAGGTATTCCAGGTGACTGGAACAGATCAAGAAGGATAACCACTTATCATACAAGCGAAGATGCCACATCTTATGATTGGTTTATTGATCCAAGCATGTATGGCCAGGATTCAGACTATTGGGTTAATGTTGCAAGGACATCAGGAACTGGTGAGGACTGGAGTGATGGCAATTTTGCTCTTACTCGAGAGAGGGCTGAATCAATAGAGCAAAAAGTTACAACAGAACCCCTTTCTAAATCAGAATATCCAAAACCATACCAGCGTGTTAGTTCCTCAGAATCTTCAGAATCTTATCACAGCAGAGAAGTAGGAAAGAAAATTAAGAGAGGTGTGAGGAATTTTTTTAAGTCTGTGTTTCCATAAAAAGTAAATAAAAATGCCAACACAAAATGTCAATAAGTCATCAAATGATGAATGTATTTTGCTACTATATAATAGTAAAAAAGAAAAGATTTAAATAATAGTTCTTGTGACATAAGAGTAAAGTGATATAATAATGAACCAAAAAGCAGTTGAAGACCTTAATAGGTGGTTAAAGGATTTTGTAAAATAGGTAACTAAGTTCGGTTACATGGAGTAAAATGGAAATTCAAGCTTTTATTGACACAAAACCAGCCAGAAAACATGTAGATGGTGATGAGAATTACAGCCAAGATAGATATTATGTTGACCCTTCCAGAAGATTCTTTATTGTTGCAGATGGTTTGGGTGATTTTGGAAGAGAGCGAAGTGAGGAAGCTGTTGGAAATATGGCATCAGGACTTGATGAATTGCTTTCGAATCCAGCTTCTGTCCAAGATGTTGAGGCCTCACTACGATCCTTGATAGGAAGGATTGATTCTGCACTTTGTGAAGAAAATATAAAATATCTTACTGAAAATCCAACAAAACAACACAAATATACAAGAGAAGAAGTAGGAGGAACAACTTTAGAAGTTCTAGTTTATTTAGAAAATCAACAAAAATTTGTGTTAGCTCATGTTGGTGATAGCAAAACAATCGGAATAACTCAAAATGGCGATTATGTGGAATTAAGCATAGAACAGTCTCCATGGAAGAGTCAGGCAATAGAAGATGGTCTTACTGAAGAACAACAACTTACTCATGGGTCGAGGAATAGGTTGGATTGTTTCATAGGGGATACAGAAGTGATTAAAAATGAAGAAGATGACTCCTTGAGAATTGTGAATGGAAAATTGGAAATTCAAACTAGTGTTTTCCCAGCAAATAAATATAGTTATCTTTTAATGGCTACTGATGGTGTGTTTGATTATGCAACACAAAGAGAGATAATGCAAATAATTACATCTGAGCTGTTAGATACAACTGCTCAACGATTGGTAGAGCGTGCTCATAACCCTCAGGAAGTTCTTGAATTTTATTGCAGACAATACAAAGACCAACACACAAGAGAAGAGATACAAGAAGAGCTGACTGCAAGAGATGATGCGACTGCAATAGTAATAAAGCCAGAGTTGGTAAAAAAGACTGTAAGTGAACAACCTAACCCAGCAAAAATAGGCTCTTATGGGAGAGCAAAGACCTTTAGAGAACAAGAAAGTTATTTAGAAGCAATAGAAGAGTATAGGCTTATTATCGGGCATGAAGTTGGAGGAGGAATAACCGATGCCATGCTGTTTGTACTTTCTGTTAATGGGTTATGCTGGTCAAGCTGCAAAACTGATTCTTTGGATGGAATCAGACACGCAAGAGAGGCTTGTGATGGTTTAATCCAAAAAAAAGGGTTAATATTGGAACAAGAGTCCCTAGCATGCATGTACCATAATTTATCCGGAACCTATGGGGTAGAGGCTAGGATATTGATGGAAAAAGGCCTTAAAAAAGAGGCAAGAGACCATTATACCGTAGCTATTAGATATGCTGAACAAGCTCTTGAAACATGCCCTGATGGCCTGCAATCAAAGGCATGCCATAATGAGATTAGAAAGATGCAAACAAGACTTGATGAACTTGCAAGATGCTGACATAAAATTTCTTACAATTATTCCATACCTTCGTAAGACAGATAGTCTGTTGCCTGAGCTTCCTTTTTTTCTTCCTTTGCTAGCCCACTATACATCTTTATTATCTCCTCGTCCAATTTTTCTAGATTCCTCCCAATCTCTTCTTCTAATTTTTCATTGTTTATCTCTTCATTTAGTAAGTAAGTGACGTGACCCTGCACATTTCTTAATAAGTCAATCGACTGAGATATCATAAGGGTTCCGATGTTAGTAATAATTTTTTTGATAAAAGCCGAGGTTTGGGCTTCTAATTTTGATAACCCCCCAATTCTTTCAATAAGTGTGAATTCATATTTTTCAAGATTAGCTATTGTAGCATTACCTTCTTGTTTTAGTTGATTTAGAATTTGATGAAACTGAGGGTCAGATATTCCTCCAATTAATGTTGTGATACGATCACCAATATAAGTTAGCTCATGCTTGAAGTCAAATAATAACTTTCTTGTCCTACTATCATTAGCCCTCTCTTGTAGCCATTGACTAACCTTTGCAAGAACTCCCTCTACTCTCTTGCGGTCTTCATCAGGTATTGTTATCTGCTGTGAATTTCTGTCTGGAAATCTCTGCAAGAGATCTTTAATAAGGTTATCAAGTATTTTAAGAATTTGTTCTTCGCCCTTAATTTCTGCTACTGTGCTTTTTTCAACACTTTTTGTTACTTCTTCTGCTTTCCTAGTTGCACCTTCTGCTCCTTTGGCACTCCTCATCCCACTAAATAAGTTGCGCAGTCTCCTTTTCCTTTGCCTTGGTGTTGCTGGAGCTACTGGTGAGTTTGATGTTCCTGGCCCTAAGACATTGCCGCCGCCTAAATCAGCTGGGCTTCCTCTTCTTAGCATCCCACCAATTCCGAAAAGAACAGCTATAATTGCAACGATAAACAGCAAGTGTGAAATGCCGTAAGCCATATTACCATATTTATTGGCTTTGAATACTGTGATTAATTGCGGGAAAAACATATGAACCATAAGGTAGACAGCTAAAAATCCTATCCAAACCGCTTCTAATTTAGTGCCCTGGTGATGAAACAAGCGCCAGATAAGGATTGCGGCTGCAACAGCAAATATAGTTGCTGCCAAAGGCCCTAAACTCCCTAATTTAAAGCCCACTGATTTGGACCAGTAGGACATTGCTATTGACAAAGCAACGCCAAAGGCAATAATAACAATTTTGCCTCCTCTGCCTGCAAATCTTTGGGCCAAGGTAAGCTGGGCAATGCCAATAAAGAATATAAAATAAATGATGGAATCAATGAGATAAGGGTATTTTCCATACGCTGCTGGAATATCAAGGCCTTTCAGCGGCTCAAAGATATCTTCAAACTTAAAAACGTCCTCTGCAGCATGGATATTCTGGGCTATCAAGGCAAGTAAGGATAAAGCAATAAATAATAAAATCAGTTTTTTGTTCATCAATATAACACCATCTATACTCAACCTTTCAGAAAACAGATATATAAATGTTTCTGTTTATTTTTGAAAATGATTTTGAGTGGGTATATGAAGAATCTTATCAAAGAAAAACGACCATCCCTAGTCAATAGACTGGCGGTATGCTCTCTCCGCTCGGGCCGATTTTCTTGTTCTCATTTTCCCTTGATTACATAACTGGCAGCAATCCGCCAGTGAGATACACCGGTGGAAAATGAGATTTTACAATCTATTCGTGATATTATATAACGAATCATAGATATTATGATATTCGCAATATTATATTAAGGCTTTAAAAAACTCATGCATTTCGAATTTAACCTTCCGTGAATTGAATATGCCTTCTATGACATTTGCCTTTCCCAGAGGTATTAAAATGGCGCCTCTGCCGACAAAAAGGCCATTCAATTCCAAAACTAACCCTTTAGAAGAGCTTTTATAGAGCTTCTTCCCCTTTTTGGTTGTAGAATAACCATACAATATCCTTTTGATTTTCATCTTCTCAGGCTGGCTTAAGTTTTCTAAAGAGAATGAAAACAAGGCATAACCATTAAAACACTTGCTTCCGACCCTGATTAAAGGCCCTTTACCATAAAGGATTATCCCCTCTTTAAACAGCTGGGACATAAAGTAATCATCCAGCTTAGTGAAATTCCTGCTGATGACTAGCTGTATATTCCTATCGTACTTCTTCTCCAGATCTAACGCAGTAGAAGATATCTTTTGTTTATCTTCGTTGGTGGTTATAACACAAAAATCTATGTCGCTTTTTTTATCAGCACTGCCTCTAGCAACAGAACCAAATAAAAACACATAAAGAATGTTATTTAAGCCGCTCATCTCCTTCGCAAATTCAAACGCCAAATCTTTAAACTCTTTCTGTATCATTTTAGGGCTTCATTGCATATTCTTCTTATATCCTCAAATAATTTTTCTGCTCTCTTGAGTTCTTCTCCGTTAATCTTTCCGCCATATTCTTGTCCAGGCCTTATTTGGTTTTCAATTGTTTGAAAATCTCTCCAAACAGTTTCTGTATCATCTTTGAAAATGTCGGTTTCTTTAGTCAAAACAGACCTGAGCATAGTATGTTTGTTGATGTGCTTCTCCTTTTTTGCCATCACCGCTTCTATTAAATGAAAGCTAGCGAAGAAATATGCTTCAATTCTACTCATATGGCTAACTGTTTTGTTCTCAGCGTCTTTTTTGAATAGTTTGTATTTTTCAATATGTTTTTCAAAGCTTGCCATTTCGGAATATTATATAGATATAACCACTATTTAAACCTTTCGGAATAGACTTTTGCGTTTTTTACAAAAACCTGTTCATTAAGTATTTTCTTTAAATTT
>CAZKBD010000016.1:0-27454 GCA_964550945.1 uncultured Methanosarcinales archaeon | reverse complement strand
CCAATTCACCGTCAGGTCTTTCAGACCATGACGAACTCTTGGCGGGATTTAGAAAAAGATATTCAAATAAGAATACTCAACTCTTTAGACAGGATCAAGATTAGACCTGAGGCATATGTTACTAAGCTGGTTGGGGACACAGCCTACAGATTAAAGGTTGGAGATTATAGGGTTATTATGGATATTGACAAAGGAAAGCTGATTATCCTTATTATTAAGGTAGGTCACCGAAGGAACATTCATCAATAGTTTTCTGGCGCTTTGTAAACTTTAAGATATAAAAATAATCTTATGTAGGAATAAACGATGTTACCGACTAAATTAAAGACGGTTTCCAAGTGGCTCAAAAAACAGCAAGATTTATATAGTTGCTATAACAACTATATAATTTATGAACACCACCACCATACAGCTAAAGGAGCAGACATTAGAGCGGTTAAAATATTTCAAGGAATTCTCTAAAGAGAGCTATGACGAACTAATCAACAAAGTATTAGACGAGATGGAAGAAGGCCAGCTTACTGATGAAGCATTAAACGACATAATCGAGGCTAAAAAAGAGATAAGAGAAGGAAAAGGCCAAAGAATAGAAGAGTTGGCTAAAGAATTAGGCATGAATCTCTAAGATGTTTTCTATTATTATTTTGCCAAAAGCTAAAAAACAGCTTCTAAAATTAGAGAAACAAAATATCGAGATAATTTTAAAAAAAATCTACAGCATAAAAGAAAATCCGCTCCATTATATTGAAAGATTAAAAGAGCTGCCAAGCTGGAAACTGAGGATAGGGGATTACAGGGCGATAATGAGCATAAACACCAAAGAAAATAAGATTTTTATCGAAAAGATAGGCCATAGAAAAGAGATTTATAATAGATAAACAATTAAGTTTTTGCCGAAGTTCTGAATTGAAATTGTCACTTTAAAGTGATTAAAACAGAAAGATTTATATATCACCTACACTTAATTTTGCACATGGGCATTTTAAAAGATTTAAAGAGAAGATTAGACAATTTAGATAAGAGGGTATATTCTTCTCAAAAAATCAGAAGAATAAATCGTATTGGTTTAGCTGTTACTCTAGGAGTTACAGCTGGGCTGGCAGCATTTAGGTATTGCTCTTGGAGGAACGAATATGATTACAGGCAGCAATCCAATGTTGTTGCTCCTAGGTATTATGATTTAGAATCTGCGAATGAAGCAAATAGGTTGCTAGTCAATTTCCCTTCCGAAATGCCTGGAGCAGCTGGAGTGGACAAATACATCACACCAGATGCAAAATATTGCCTAGTTCATATCCGCCAAGAGCACATCACAGAAAAAATTACAGAACAAGATAAGGAAAGCATAGCAGCTGTTCAATCTGACATATATCAAATTCTTTCTTATTTAATTGGAAGGCAAGGATTGAAAGAGGTATACCATGAGGGGTATGTTCCTGGTATGGAAGATATCCCCAAAATAGTGGCAAAAGTGGAACGAAGTAGTGATTCACTTTCCGATTTAGTTCACCAACTAACTGTTAGTGAGGAAGATAGAGTAAATCAAGAGATAAGGCAACTTGAAAGAGAAATCTTAGATATAAACCAAGGAGAATTGACTCCATTGGATGCTTATTATATGTTTCCAAATGATAACGACGCTGTAAATAAATATATCTTGTACTTAAAAGACAAAATAGAAGGGAAAACCGCTCAATTGCCAGAAGCAATGGAGAAAGATAAGAAATATAACCAAGAAAGAGAAGAACAACTACAAGAAAGAAATCAAAGGTTCTGGTATTCAGCAGTAAAAAAACTTGTTGCTGAAGGCAAACTGTCAATATTGGCTGTTGAAGAAATAAGGTCTAATGATTTAGCTGGATTAATTGTTGAAAAAGAAGGTTGGGAACAAGATCCCAACAAGGTCAAAGTGGTAGTAGAAAATAGAGAAGATATTGTTCTTCAAAAAATAGCCTCTCAAAATGCAGGGCTTTGGGTGTGTGTATACGGCGGAGCCCATTTATGGGGAGGAAATCAATCTTTTGGAGATATATATCCTATAGCGAATGGTAGAATATCCTTAAAAGACAATATTGCAGAATGGAACAGTCAACACCCAGACAAAAAGTTCTCTTTAATAGAAATAACACCTCAGCATTATTCCGCTAACTAAACCATATTGTTACCACTATTTCAGTACAACCAATACAAAATTTTATAAACCTCCTTACATTCCTAAAGGCTAATGGCTAAAATAACTCTAGAAGTCCCTGTAAGTGTAGGGGTTGAAAGAATGATCTCCCGAGCAAGAGAAGGCCATTCGCTAATCGCATACGGTTCACTTTGCAACTCACCATTGAATGGCGGAAGGAATAATCAACTGAACAATCCCAGGCTGGATGCCATGTTGCTATTGGCATCTTTTTCAGATGTTGTGAATTTAAATGAAAAGGGGATACCTTTTTACCTCACATTAACAAACCTTGTCTGCGCTCCAGAAGACCTTGAAGATGAATTGACGCTAGCAGCATTAGAATATCTTGCAGATAATTCACCGGAAAATGGAGTCATAGTTGCTAACTCAGAGATAGAACTGTTTGTAAGAACAAATTACCCTCAATTGAGAATAGCTTCCTCATGTATTCGATTATACTCGCAAAAAGAAATGCTAAGCGAATCCCAAAGGATTGATTTTTACAATGAGTCCTTAAGAAATGGCAATTATAAACTTGTAATACTATCACCTATGGACAGCAGAAGGCCAGAAATTGTAGGGCAGATTGAGCCAGCCCACAGGGCTAGATTATCTGCCCTAGTCAACACGCCTTGCGTCGCTGGCTGTAACTCATACTGGCACTATATGGCCGTATCTCTTTTTAATAAAGGAGATACTGCCGAAATTTACAAATCTTTGCTCGAAGAAGCATTAAGAAGAAAAGAAGAGCAAGGCATGGGTTGCGACTCAAAAAAGGAAACTATCGCATCAGATCAGATTATTGCAGATATGGTAAAATTAGGAGTAGGGTATTTCAAGATCGGAAGAAATGAGTTATCAGATCATGCTAGTTTAATGGATCACATACTTAATTTAACCCATTCCCTTCCTCAACCCCAAACATCAGATTCATATTCTGAACAGCCTGTCCTGAAGCCCCTTTTATTAAGTTGTCAATGACAGAAACAATAACTAACTGATTATTCTCATCGCATTCAAAACCGCCAATATGGCAGTAATTTGTTTTCTGAACATCCTTTATCTCTGGAATCTTGTCTGTAATGATCTTTACAAATGGCTCTTTTTTATAATAATCATTATATAATTTTATTAATTGGTCTTTTTTTATTGGTTTTTTTAATATTATATGAGCAGTAGCCATCATCCCTTGGAATGTATCAATGACATGAGGGGTAAAGCTTAATTTTGTTTTTATGAACTGCTCAATCTCATATTTATGGCGGTGATTGGTTAATTTGTAAGCAACGATATTGTCCTTGATAGCATCATGATTTTTAGCATAAACCGATTCTTTTCCAGCTCCGCTCCACCCAGATTTGCAGTCAAAGATAATATATTTCGCAAGCTTTTGGATGGGCAGCGCAGTTAATAAGCAAACAGTCGCATAACAGCCGGGGTTAGCAACTATCTTAGCTTTTTTTATCTTTTCTTTAAACAATTCTGGCGATCCATAAACCGCATCTTTCAGATTTTCTTTGTCAATATGTTTTATCCCGTAAACATTTTCATATTCTTTATGCTCTTTAAAGCGATAATCAGCGCTTAGGTCCACTATCTTGGCATTTAGCTTAGGAACTATCTTAATAGCCTCTCCATTAGGCATTGCTAAAAACAGCAAATCAAGATCCAGTTTATTGATCTCTTCTACAGAATAATTTGTAAATCTCAATCCACTATCAAAAAAATCAGCATACAATGATTTAACAGTTTTTCCATTATAGCTCTGGCTATTTAACACTTTTAATTTAATTTCAGGATTTTTCTTCAGCAGCTTTATCAATTCATAGCCAGTATATCCTGAAGCCCCTATTATACCGACCTTTTTCATAGTATCTCATCCAAAATCTTAAGAGCTGAATCAATCTCTTGTTTATTAATAATCAAAGGAGGCAAAAAACGTAAAACCTTCTCATTAGCGCAATTGATCAAAAGCCCTTTCTCAGCCGCTTTATTGACATACTCATCTCCTTTTTTATTAAGCTCGACACCAATCAGCAATCCTTTGCCGCGAATCTCTTTTATTACATTTTTATCTAATTTTTTTAGCTTATCGATAAAATAATCTCCCATAATCTTAGCATTATTATCCAACTTGTTCTTCAGCACATAATCTATCACAAAACTAGCTGCTGTACAGCTTAGATTATTGCCTCCAAATGTGCTTCCATGCTGCCCTTTTTCAAAATCTATCCCTTGTTTAGCAATCGTTACTCCAATCGGGATGCCATTAGCAAGCCCTTTTGCTAAGGTTATCATGTCAGGCTCTACATTCTCATATTGTGAAGCCAAAAATTTTCCAGTCCTGAAGCAGCCAGACTGCACCTCATCTAGGATAAGCAGCACATTCTTTTCTTTGCAGATTTTGCCTACATTCTCAAGGTATCCTTTGTCAGGAATGTTTATCCCCGCTTCTCCTTGTATTGGCTCAACCATGACAGCCGCAGTATTTGATGTAATCGCATCATCAATAGCAGCTGGATCATTATACTCCACATGAATAAATCCAGGTACTAAAGGCTTAAAATCCTGCTTTATCTTCTCTTTCCATGTAGCAGCTAAACTGCCAAAAGTTCTCCCATGAAAGCCATACTTTGTTGCTATTATCTCTATTTTTTTTGTATGAGCTCTTGCTAATTTAATTGCAGCCTCATTTGCTTCTGTTCCTGAGTTAGAGAAAAAGCATTTCCCTAATTTAGTTAGCTTCGCTAATTTTTCTGCTAAAATTACTTGTGGCTCTGTATAAAAAAGCCCAGTAATGTTAATCAGTTTTTCAGCTTGTTCTGAAATAGCTTTTGCTAATCCTTTATTCCCGTGGCCAATGCTTGCAGTAGCCAATCCCCCAACTAAGTCAAGGTATTTTTTCCCTTCTTTGTCAAATAGATAGCAGCCCAGCCCCTTATCTACCACAAACGGATATCTTCCATAAGTTTGCATTATATATTTCTTTTCCAGCTCGATTATTTGTTTTGAATTCATTTCTTTTTTCGAGTTATTATCTTTTTAGCTTCTTTTTTAACTAATTTTTTTGCTTCACCATATACCGCTTTTCTTACCACATTAGTCAAGTACGCAATTATTGCAAATTTCACCAACTTCCTGATTATTTTAGCCATTTTGTTCCACCTCTTTTTGTTTTACATACTCTACCAAAATATCCGGCTTGTTTGAGCCAATGCCATCCACTCCCAAATCAGCAATTTCCTTTATCTCGCTCTTCTCGTCAATATTCCAAACAAAAACTTTTAAATTAAGCTTATGCGCTTTTTCAACTAATTTTTTGCTTATAAACCTGTAATTCAAGACCAAAGCATCAGCTTTTGCATCTTTTGCCAACCTGTATGGCTTTACCGGATGGCCAACAAATAAAACACCTGTCTTGATGTTCGGGTCCAAATCCTTGACTCTTTTTACCATGTTATGCCAAAATGAGATAACAAAGCATTTCTCATGCAATTTATTTTTCTGTATCAGCTCAACAACCTTTTTTTCAGTTTTAATGCCTTTTAATTCAATTATCAAAATGCATTTTTCCTTGACCTGGTTTATCACCTCCTGTAGATAAGGTATTTTTTCTCCTTTTCCTGTGTTTAAATTTCTCAAAGCGCTAAAGTTGGTATCACTTACCTTGCCAAAACCATTAGTCGTTCTTTCTAATGTATCATCATGTATAACCACAACTTCATTATCCTTGCTTAGATGCACATCAATCTCAACAGCATCAACACCTAACTCAATAGCTTTCCTGATGCTCAAAAGAGTGTTCTCCGGCTCGTAAGCTGCAGCTCCTCTATGGCCTATTACTAGCATAGCAAAAATAAAGAAATATCTTATTTATAAAACTATTGACTTAATTAAAATATAATTAGACATAAATGTTCTATTTTGGACATTCAATAAGAGCTCTTCTCTCCTTTCATCTTCAAATAGTCTTCTCTGCTAAGCTTGGTGCTCCTAAGGCAAGAATTAATAATTATGTTCTGCTGCTTGGACCACACTTTATCTTCATGCGTTAAAACATAATCAGACCAGTAATCTACAAACTTCATCCTCTCCTTTTCGTTATCTTCTTTAAAGCCCATGGAGCATCTTCTCGTATTTGTCAAAAACCACTCATCAGAGATGGTGCATAAATGACACAGTCATTTACTGCACTAGGAAACATTAGTTTCCGTGGGTGGCATGTTTTAGCTATTACGCAACATGAAGTGGTTTTTGACACTCAATATTCCACTCATAAAATGTGGTTTTTGAGCACAACAAATTCCACTTAACCACTTGTCAAAAATGCATAGCATTTTTGAGCATGCTCAGAAATCGCAACTATTGATAATAAATCCTTGCGGTTTCTGACACATCTCAGATGAGTGGAATATTGTTGTTTTAACCAGATTGGGGCCTATAATAGTTGAAGCAATGTTTTTTATATGTTGTTTTACCATAGAATTTAGTAAGTGATTATCCTATTTAAAATATGTTATCTCACGATATCAGTCCCGATTCCTTTGTCAGTGAAAAACTCAAGCAGTAAGGCATGTTTTGTTGTTTTACCAATCATAGAAAGTTTTCCTTTCTTAAGATAGGCAATAATTCATATTCTCTGCTTTCATAGTAAATATTCCACATCTTAAAAAAATCTAACATCTCATTTCTTATTCTAATGGGCACAAGGATAACTGATCTTGTGAGAACAATGCCTGTGTCTCCTATCACTTTCTTTAATCCTCTCTCAAATTGTACCTTTTGGACAGGGTTTAGTTTTTTAAGTGAATATTTAAAGAGTGAAACTGGTTGGAGATTATACAATTTGTGGATATACTCATTTTTTTTAACACTAAATCCTTCCTTTATAAGGGTCAGCCAAATTGGCGAGTATATTGATTCTATATCAATAACCTGAATATCCGCATCCTTTAATATCTCTCTCAGTTTTTTCTTTTTTTCATCCAAATTGGGGTTATCTTTAACAACAAAGGCTGCATCAATATCCTTGGGAGTTACCCCTCCCTTAACAAATGAGCCAAATAAAATAATGTCTATAAGGCTCTTATCTAATAATGTTTTTAATTTCTTCTGGTAATTTTTCAGTTGTGGCAATTTTCTTAATTCCATTCTTAATCTTCTCGCAAGTTTCTTTTAGTGCTGGTTTTGAATATGCATCAGTATAATGGGTAAAAATTATATCAACTACAGAATATATCTGTGGAGAATACTCTTCTAATATCCTGAATCTTTCTGCGTGGTTTTTTGGCAACTTTTGAATTTTTGAGTAGACAATATAATCGCAAAGAGCAAAAAGGGCTTTTGAGAATAATATTGTTGCATTCTTGTATCTTCCTTTTTCCAACTGTTCAAAAGCCCCTTCATATTCTTCAATAAAGGTCTTTTTTAATTCTTCCATATACCATTCATAATAAGAGCTAGTATTTAAATGTTTTTATTTAACATATCTAGCTTATTCATGGTTATCTGTTAATAAAAAACATTTGTTTTAATTTAACAAAGAAGCATTATTCAACCTTTGATGTTAATTAAAAACACATTATCTCACAATCTCAGTTCCAATTCCTTTGTCAGTGAAAAACTCAAGCAGCAAGGCATGCTTTGTTGTTCCATTGATCAAGTGCGCTTTTGGGCATCCTTTTTTTACTGCATACATGCAAGCCTCAACTTTAGGTATCATCCCTTTGTTTATTATCCCTTTCTTGATGTATTTTTTTGCTTCCTTTATCGGCAAGTGAGATACCTTGGAGTTATGGATAAAAACTCCTTCCACATCAGTCAATATAGTCAATTTTTCAGCCTTTAAGGCAACTGCAATTGCAGTAGCAGCAGAGTCAGCATTGACATTATAGCTGTGGTTGTTTTTGCCGACTCCTATTGTCGATATCACGGGAATATACCCTTCTTTTATCAGGCTCTTGATTATGTGCGGATTGATGTTTTTTATCTCTCCAACATACCCTAAGCTGGGATCTTTCTGCTTAACCTCAATAAGCTTATTGTCTTTTCCTGATATTGTTATCGCTTTTCCTCCATGCTTTTTTAATAGCAGCACTATCTCCTTGTTTATCCTTTCAAAAACCCTCTCAACAATATTCAATGTTGCATTATCAGTCACTCTCTGGCCTCTTACAAATACTGGCTTTATCCTTGCCTTAAGCATCTCCTTGCTTATATCCGGGCCGCCTCCATGCACAATGACAGGGCTAATGCCAATATGCTTCAAAAGCACAATGTCTTCCATCACATTATTCTTTATTTTTTTGTTCACCATAGCATTGCCGCCGTATTTAACCACAACAATCTTGCCGTGGTATTTCTTTATGTAAGGCAATGCCTCGATTAATGTTTCAGCTTTTTGTTTTAGTTTTTCCATTTTTATCGTTCAGTTTATTTTTTAATTTTTTATTAATTTAAACATTTTTAATTATTAATTGAAAATCATTTTAGCGCATCTATGTATGGTACTCTGCATTTATCTCAACATAATCATAAGTCATATCGCATCCAAATGCAGTTGCCTTCTTGTTTCCATTATTCAGGTTTACATCTATTGTTGCCTTTTTCTTGGCTAAATCTATCTTCTTGAATTTTACTGCTTTGCCTTTATTGAAGACCATAACCTTATTCAGCCTTATTATTATCTTTTTTTCATCCATATCTATGCCGCTGTAGCCTAAAGCGCACATTATCCTTCCCCAATTAGGGTCATTGCCAAACATTGCGCATTTAACTAGATTGGAGCTGATTATTGATTTAGCTGCCTTTTTTGCATCATTCTCTGTTTTTGCATTATAAACATTAGCCTCAATAAGTTTTGTAGCCCCTTCGCCATCAGCAGCTATCATCTTGGCAAGCTCAAGGCAAACAAAGTTTATCGCTTTCTGCAGCTTCTTCAGGCTTATTTTGCCGTTTAGCCCATTTGCCATCAAAACAACAGTATCACTGGTACTTGTGTCTCTATCAACACTAATCATATTAAAAGATTTATCCACCGCAGTCTTCAGCATTCCATAAGCTTTATCTTTGGGAATATAGGCATCTGTCACAATATAAGCAAGCATCGTAGCCATATTCGGATGGATCATGCCAGCTCCTTTTGCAACTCCCGCTATATTGCACTTTCCAGCTTTGACAGCTATCTGCTTTATGTAGCTGTCAGTTGTCGATATCGCTTCTGCAAATTCACTGGATTTTTTTCCAAGCTTTAATTTTTTGACAGCTTTCCTTATCTTTTTCATCGGCAGGTAATGCCCGATAACGCCTGTTGATGAGACCAAAACATCCTCTTTTTTTATTTTGAGTTCAGCAGCAACCAGGCTGCAGATCTCTTCAGCATCTTCAATCCCTTTTTCACCAGTGCACACATTGGCTATCCCTGAATTTACAGCAATTGCCTGGGCTTCATTATTTGCCAAATGCTTTTTATCCACATAGATTGCAGCTCCCTTTACTTTGTTTTTTGTGTATACTGCAGCTGCATTGCAAATCTTCTCACTGAACAAAACAGCAAAATCCTTTTTTCCTTTTTTAATGCCTGCATACTTGCCTAAGCAATATACTCCTTTTACATTATCAAACCCATTCGCCAATTTTTTCATAGCAGACTACTCTCACATAAACTATTTATAAATTTATTGCTTCATAGAAAACAAATAAAAACAATGATGTCCAATTTTGGACTTACACTTAAGAAAGATTTATTAATAATAAAACCTAAAATCAAATTAAAGAGGTGGTATTCATGGGAACAATCAAGAAAGCTATCAGATCAATTCAAAAAAGTTATAGATCTTATAAAAGAAGGATTAAGAGATTTACTGTGTGGGATATTGCATTGCTGAAATGGGGGGCAATTGCTTTTGGAATAATAATCGGAGCTTACATATCAGATTCTGTCCGGGATAATATTGGCTATTGGGTGCTTGCATTTATTGCGCTTGCTGTTAGGCCTGTTTACCAGTTTATCAAGCAATTTGAATAAGAAATTTATTTGCACAACTCAATCATAACAGCTTTTTGAGCATGCATCCTGTTTTCAGCCTGGTCATATATAATACTCTGCTTTGAATCCATAACTTCATCTGTCACTTCTACACCCCTCATAGCAGGCAAGCAATGCATGAATAAGGCGTTGCCTAATAGTTTCTTATCTACCTGATAGCCTTTAAAGTCCTTCAAGCGCTTTTGTTTTTCTTGCTCTTGCCCCATAGAAACCCAGGTGTCTGTATAAACCACATCAGCACCAGCAGCAGCTTTTTTAGGATCATTTATTAATTCCAAATTAGAACCAGCAAACTTAATAGCTTCCTTTAATGGCTCATACCCTTTAGGTGTTGCAACCGCTATCTTCATACCAGCCATTGTGCAGCCTACAATAAGAGAATTGCAGACATTATTTCCGTCGCCAATATATGCTAACTTTAAGCCACTTAATTTTCCTTTATGTTCCTTGATTGTCATCAGATCTGCAATAACCTGGCATGGATGATATTTATCCGATAAAGCGTTTATAACGGGCTTTGTTGAATATTTAGCCATCTCATCAATTGTTTTTTGAGAAAACACGCGAGCTGTAATAATATCAGCATAGCGAGCAATGCATTGTATTTCATCCTTTAAGCTAGCTTTTTTAAGTTGAGTTGTTTGCCAATCCAGATAAATTGCATGTCCGCCAAGCTGGCTCATTCCAGCTTCAAAAGAAACTCTTGTTCTTGTTGATGATTTCTCAAACAACATGACTAGTGTCTTATGAGCCATTGAAGCATAATACTTCTTAGGATTCTTTTTGATTTCTATAGATTTATCTATAATATCAATCAATTCCTGTTTTGTCAGATCCAACAAGCTTCTTAAGTGCTTCATAGCAGCAAAAGCTATATGTTTACATTTATAAACTTATTGACTTAAATGAAAATAGATTAGACAAAGATGTCTTGTTTGGGACAAATAGTAACCTAATCATGCTCACTACAAAATCAAGAAAGGTTACAGTAAAACGTAACATCTATTGGGGTATGTTACACTAGAACGTAACAATAATAGATGACGGGCAGCAGATGATTATAAGGGGCATCCTTATTTCATAATTAGAAAAATAATTTCAAATAGATAAATCCGATACCAGAAGTCTAATCTCATCAGAAAGTTCAATCATTCTTCCAATAGAAGTATCTATATATGAATATTTAGCACGAAGAATTATAATATCTGTTGCAAGAACGGGTACACAAGTTTCTGAACCATCACAGATGTATTCCTCATTACCCTCTCTCTGGATTATTATACTCAGTCTAACACCTAAGGATATCTTAGAATCATTATCCAATCCTAAAACGCTCAAATTTTCAAAGATAATATATCTTCCCTTAGGTCGTTCTTCGTCATGAATCCCAGTATAATTAATCTTAATTTGTGTTGGGTGTTTGAATTCTTTAACTTCAATTATTCCATTTCCATTTAAATCAAACCAGCCCATTTCACCCCTACAAACCTGTAATCCACTGAACGAACCATTTTGACCTTCCCTTGAAGTCATAAGATCAGTCGACCATTGAAACAATCCACCCAACGTAGTATAAAGGTCTCTACATCCAAAATTATGCGCCAGTTCATGGGTTAGAGTGCCTGCAGAAATCATTTCATAAGAATGTATTAAAATTGGATTGCCTGCGCAGGCTTCGTGTGCACCATCACACCAACTATTTTGGTTAGGGTTGTACACTACAACCTCATCGTAAAAATAAGGATTAATATTACAGTATTGTGATGATTTATTAACTATGTCTATTCCGGTTACTTCTCCATCCAACCCAAGATCAGGTATCTTAAAATTGCCGATTATAGTCCAATTAAAATTTATAAAATTTGAGCTTTCATTAATATATTCTTTAGCTAGAGCATCATAATAGTTCTCAACACCATTAGTAAGATTTTGATAATTTTGTATTTTATTACTGCAGGGGTTGGGATCTGTGTTTGCTTCATTAGAACTGATAATCATTAATACTTTCTTATTTCCTATTGCAGGGTCTTTTACGCTAGAGACTCCCTGAAACATACGATTTATACATAAACCGTCTACACATCTTCCACTACCACAATCACTATCAGAACAGCATTCAAATGAGGGATAGAAAACATTCTTACAGCATCTTGCGCTAGTATAATCCCAAGAGAGATAATCATTAGGAAATAGGTCATCAAATTGGTTGGGAAATTTAAATCCGCCACAAGAAGTATAATTACTATTTGGCTCAATTATTAAAGGGAATGTTGCTGGTTCATAGGTTATCTTATCTATAATGCTTACCAAATGATAATTAAAACCTAAGAAATTTTCTCTCTTGGCACTAAATTGAGAGTTAAAATGGACTGTTTCTAAAGGATTAAGGACAAGACTCTCATTTTTTGATAGGTAGCTATCAAACATATCTGAGGATACAATTGTTGTATAATCTGCTGGAATTGCATAACCAAATTCAAAAGTGAATGGCGCATTCTGTTTATTCTGTAAGTATAGTGTAAAATTAATATTTTGGCCTTTATCAACTCTTAAGGGATAATCATTAGCCCAAATTTTTACATTTTGGTTTTCATATGTAGTTCTATTGAAAATTGGTGGGTTGTTGTTAGCAAAACAAAGCCCCTCATATATCGCCCCAGGACAAGTATATTCAGATTCTGGAATTGTTTTGCAAGCACCATCTTGACATCCATTTGGACACGTTGACCAAAAATTAGAACCATATAAATATCGTCCACTTCTTCTATTATTTGTGCTACAATATCTTTCTATTAATCCACAATTTTTTGTCTTATCAATGCAATTATCAACTTGCAAACCATTTAATGTACAATAATCGCTATATGGTATCTTATCATATGAATCCTGAGCAAACCCTTTAACATAATAATTTAACCCACCATCAGAATCATTACAGATAACCTCTATTAAACAATTTTCATTGCAGCCATCTCCATTTATATTATTACCATCGTCACACTGCTCACCAGCATCAACTACCCTATTGCCACAAGTTCTAACAACTTTCAGATTATCGATTATGCATGACTGCTGGCCTAGAGTATACCCTTCTATTTTATATCTTCCAACTGGTAAGTTTACCACTACAGATCTTGTTGCTGGGGGATAAATACCTGCCTTAATGCTGTTAGATTGGTTGAGTAGCCTAAAATAAGAAGCAGCTATACACCCTTGATAATCTACTGAAAAATTAAAATTTCCTGGATTTGTCACATTAAGAAGAAGGGGTGATACGCTCAATCCACTAAAATTAGTAAGATTTAATTTATAATCTGTATAAAGCCCTTGTCTGTTTGAACTGGAAGGTATTAGGGTAGGTATAATAGGAGGGGTAAACCCCCATCCGTCGTTGATGACATTCCAATAGAATTCTTCTACTCCCAATTTATTGTCTATTGATTTAATGCAAGCACCACTTGAACAGCCTCCTAAGCAGATCCTATCTACCCATCCTTTATGAGGGCCATAGCAGAAATACTCTCTTAATGTGTTATTATTCAAACAACTATCAGTGGAATTAACATAACCATATGAGCCATATGTAAACCAAACATCTCCTTTCGCATTTGCATTAAATTCAGAGGCTATTGGACCTAACAATGATACATTAGACGTTACAGTGCCCCTATTGGTATAAGAACAATCTCTTATTCCAGGGGTATAACTAAATGATCCTGTTGGATGGCCTTGGTAATTTTTTAAATAATTGGTGTAGGTATAATTAAAATCCCTATCTTGGTAGTCATACTGATTACCACCTGAAGGATTATACCCCTATATCACTTGTCCTGCTAAGTCTTGAGATGCTTCTTCAGATTCATCAAAACTTGAAATTTGTTCTTCATTATTAAAATTGGTTGAATCATAATATGAGTTAGATAATCCATTTCCTTTCCCTATAAACATAAAAACAATCCCAACAACAGCAACAATCGCAACAATAGAAATCAGTGATATCACAGACATATCTAATGCAGCCCTTCTGCTTAATCCAATCTTAAGGCCATGAGAATAGACTCCATAAAAAACAATGCCAATAATAGCGTATAAAATTAAAACAAGCGCTAATATTATATTATTGCTAAGATGTCTGAAAATAGGGTTATTCTCTGCTGCTGTAGAGCTGTAAATAATATCATTTGCATTAGTTGAATAGCTTATAGGAACTACTTTGCCAAATTGTGCTAAAGCTATTTTATTAGAATCAATGTTCTGGCTTAGAATAGCGGGCTCTTCTGCGAATACAGCAACAGGCAGCATTAACAGGTTAATCAAAACCCACGTTAAAAGAATGTATTTTGATAGTTTCTCAATCATTCCACACCTCTTTGGATTAATTCATTCCTATGAAAAAGGGCATATAAAAATACAATTGTGCTATAATGTATATTTTGTAGAACAACTGTTGCATTTGTTAAACAGCCAAAAAACTCCAAAAAAACAGTAAAATTTATATAATAGTTCTTTCACATCACTAAATCAACAATAAAAAAGTGATGTAAATGGACATAGAAGAAGCAGCAAAGAAACTGGAAGGGTTGCAGACAATAGATACAATAGCCAAAATACTGGATGTTTCAAGGAGAACATCTATTAACATAGTCTGGAGATTAAGAAAATATGGTTTGGTTGAAAACATTCATGGCAGTAGGATAAGGATGTACAGGATAAAAACAATAAAAAAGCCAGATATAGGATTCAAAGGCATTTATGAAGTGATTAATGAGAATTCTAAAGTAAAATTATTAGCAAGCGAATTGCATAGGATACATGACCACAAGCTTACAGTTGAGGAGGCAATTGTGAGGGCGATAAAAACAAGGGAGTTTAGAACAATACTGGCTAGCCTTGGATTGTTTAACAAAATAAAAGACTGGACTTTGCTGTATAAATTTGCAAAAGAAGCGAATCTGACTAATGAAGTGGGAGCTTTATATGACACTGCAAAAACAATTGTTAAAGTGAGAAGGATTGATGACAGGATCAAGAAAGCCTTAAAGAAAAAGATTAATAAAAGGCATATAATAGAAAACATCAAATCAAAAAACTTTCAGGAAATTGAGAAAGAATGGAATATTTTTATTCCTTTTAACAAAGCAGATTTGATGAGGTATAAAGAATGATAAGCATAACCGGACAAAATGAGCTTTTTAAATTAATAGGAACTAAATTAGATGAAAAAGCTGAATGCATGGCAATAGGGGGCACTGCTATGATGTTCTATGGCGCAAAAACAGAGACAAAAGACATTGATTTAGTTTTTCTTGACAAAAAATCATTTAATCTTACGAAAAATGCTCTTCAAGATTTAGGCTTTACTGAAAAAAAGAGGATAAGCAATATTTTCGCGCATTACGATTATGCCGCAAATAAGCCTGTTATGATGGAAGGAAGGGATACAAGATTTGACCTTTTCTTAAATGAAGTAATCTGTTTCAAAATTTCACAATCCATAATCGAAAGAATAAGGGAAGTGCATGAATTTGGTAGCTTAATAGTAAAGTTAGCCTCTCCAGAAGACATAATACTGCTAAAATGCGCTACTGAAAGGCAAAAGGATAGGGATGATGCCGTTTCATTAATAAAAAAATTCAACATCGATTGGGATATAGTATTAAACGAAAGTATAACCCAGACCAATATTGGCGGAGATGTTTTTCCTGTGTTTTTGTTTGATTTTCTGTATGACTTAAAAGAAGATTTTAAGGTAGATATACCTAAAGAAGTAATGAGCAAAATAAGAAAAATAGGCGAAAAGATAATGTTACAGCAAATCAAATCAGGCAGCTCTATTACAACAACTAAATTCAAACCTTAAACCATGCCCCTTAAGCTGGGAAAAACATAAACCTCAAGATAAGCTGCAATAACAACAAGCGCCAAAGCCAAGATAAAAAATATTACAGCATCAGTTAAAACATGCTGGAATCTTCTTGACATCCATTTCTCTTTAATCACAGCCTCAGAAACAACCCCTCCAACAATTGCAGCTGAAAAATAGCTTACAGCTTCAGTTATTAAATGAGGCATGACTGGGATCATTAGTGTTATAAATCCAATAAACGGATTTGTATTAGAAGCAGCTGCTGACTGCCTTGCCACAAACCCAAACACTGTTCCCCAAACAGAGGCATTCCATGCCAAAAAAAGTATAGAGCCAGCGCCATAAAAAAATGAAAGAAGAAAACAAACAATAAGCACTATCAGGTTATTCCATAGTATAGAGGCAAATTGGCTTGATTGCGCGCTGAAAGCCTTTCCAGCAAATCCAGCAACCTTTAGCTGGGGTGCGAATATGTTTAATGAGAATGCATTGCTCCAAACCAAAGTCAGGATTGCATAAGTAGTCAATATGCCAAGAAATATGTAGATGTAAATCCTAAACAATTCCCAATGATCTGAAAAAAGCCCTTTTAATGAAAGCTTTTTTTCGCGAATCTCTTTGTTTTCAGCGTCGTTAAGCAGCCTGTTCAGCAAAGGCATCAGCAACATGCTTGTGAAAGCAACGCTCATTATCCCTGGATTTGATCCAAAAATCAGTTTTGCAGAGAATATCCCGAATATTGCAAAAACTAATCCTAACAAATAGCCATACCTTGGCTTGGATATCAGCCATTTAGGAGTGTATATCTGCTCAAACATGATATTTTAATAAACTAAGTTATTAATAAAGTTATTGGAATCATTAGTATTTTTTAATCATCTCAACAATCTCTTTCTTCCTTTTTTCCATTATTTCTCTGCTCTTGCCCTCTAAATTCAATCTTACAAACGGCTCTGTATTGCTTGCTCTTAAATTAAATTTCCAGTCAGGAAATTCCATGCTAACGCCATCAATATGATCAATTTTCCCTTCCTTGTACCTCTCTTCTGCTTTCTTCAACAACCCGTCCTTATCCTTTACATCAAAGTTAATCTCACCAGTAGTATAATAATGCCTTGCTTCCTCCATCAGATCATAAAGAGATTTGTTCTCACTAGACATCAACTCAAGAATCTGCAGAGCAGGTATCCAAGCATTATCAGTAGCCAACTCTTTGTATTTGTAATAATAATGCCCTGAAAGCTCTCCTCCGAATACAGCATTAGTTTCATGCATTGTTTTCTTGAAGAAAGCATGTCCTACCCTGTGTTTTATTGCTTTGCCATTATTCTTTTCAATGCAATCTTTAGTGTACCATGAGCATCTCACATCATAAAGAATAGTTGCTTTCGGGTATTTTTCAAGCATCTTTTTGGAAAGCAAGCCAAGAATAAAATCGCCTTCAATAAAATTTCCTTTATTATCAATAAAAAAGCACCTATCACAATCGCCATCAACCGCAATTCCAATATCAGCTTTTTCTTTTTTTACTTTTGCAATAATCTCTTTTCTATTTTCGTCTAATAGGGGATTTGGAGCTTCGCCAGGAAATTCTCCATTTGCATCAAAGTGCATTGGAATCAATTTGCATTTTAATCTTTCAAATATCTTTGGCGCTATTAATCCGCCAGCGCCATTATAAGCATTCAATACAACTTTCAATGGCTTTATCTTTTCTTTTTGGACAAACCCAAGGACAAAATCGACAAAATCAGCTGATACCTCTTTTTTAGTTATTTTCCCTTTTTTATTATCTCTAAAAATATTTTTTTTAGCTAGTTGCTCAATCTCTTCCATTCCTGAACCGCTGCCAATTGGAACTGCATTTTTTCTAACGATCTTAACCCCATTATACCCCTTAGGATTATGCGAAGCTGTAATCATTGCTCCTGCTTCAGCTTTTAACTTCCATACAGCATAATAGAACATATCGGTGCCAGAAACGCCTACATCAATGACATCTGCTCCCTGGTCTATTACACCTTTAATCAGCGCTTCAGCCAACTCCGGGCTTGATTTGCGAACATCTTGCGCAACTAACACATTTTTGCACTTTAGGAACGTAACCAAAGCCCTTCCAATAGAATATGCAGCTTCTTCATTTATTTCTTCTGGGAATACTCCCCTAATGTCATATGCTTTAAAAATACCCATAACAAATTAATAAAGACTCGTTTTATTTAAAATTTTGGTTTACAAACGTAATCACTATATGATAGTTATACATAGAAAGATTTATATACTTTAATTGTAATCCACGATAAATAGGGAAAATGGTAGCAATAATATCAAAACAAGGTTACCCCAAAGATAATGAAGTTCTTGCGATAGTTAATTATTTTGTTGGTGTCCCATGTGAAGGTGGAATCCTAATTGTTGGTCAAGATAGCCAAGGAAGAGAATATAATCCTAGAAATGAACCTCAGACAGGAGGTTGTTATGTTCTTCCTTCAGGAACAATCTATACCGTAGCAATAGGAAGCGATCCAGAAAAAAATCATCCAGCGATATATTTTTCATTTCAATTAGATAGGCAACGCTGGCAGCCAAACATTGTTGGTGGAGTTCTCAAGGAAACATTTGATGACGCCTTTTTTAGCAAATTTGATTTAGTCTTAATGGATGACGCTAGGAAAGCAATACATCCACTAGACGCAGAAGTTGAAAGAGCATTTAAGGAAATTGCAGTCTGGGGGGCATATGAATTAGCTGGTTCGCCTAAAAATCATTTCTGGGGAGAAATGTATCGTGAAAGAACTCCAGCTTTAGAACAGTTTTTAGAAGCTTATAGAGGATAACCCTTGGGTTATTTTTGTATTATTTATCGAGCGCTATGTTGCGAGATTATCTATTAAAAATCAATATCTATTTTTATTCAACTAACAATCTCAGATTGAAACTGACTAACCTTTAGCAAAAAAATCATTAAAGATAGATAATAGATACAAGCACTTTTCATACTTTATTTCCCAATAATCTCTAAAACATCATCAACAACCTCTTTTACAGAAAGGTCAGAAGTATCAATTACATAGTCATATTTGCTCTTGTCATAGCAGTCATAGCCGTAAAATTGCTTGTATCTTTTGTTTTCAGATTCCTCTCTTGCCCTTGTATTCTCAATCGTTTTTTTCAGGTCAATATTATTCTCCTCAACTCTATCATCCTTTAATATCCTTTTTGCCCTTGTTTCTTCATCAGCATCTAGAAATATCTTAATGGAGTTAGGAATAAAGAAAGCAGGCAGCCTTCCATCAATAACAAAATTGTCCTCTTTTTTTCCTAGCTCTTTTTGCTTGTTATCAAGCTCGCGGTCAATAGAATCATCTTTCTCCTCTAATCTGCCAAGCTCGATTAGAGTAATTCCCTTTTCTCTGGCAATCTCCCTCTGCAGGTCTCCCATTGAGTAATGCTTTAGCCTGAGTTTTTTAGCCAATAATCTTGCGACAGTGCTTTTTCCAGACCCTGCTCTTCCAGCTATAGTTATTATCATGCATATTAATAAAAACAGCTTATTTATAAAATTTTTTAGTTTTTAGTCATAACATATTTAAATTTAGCCGCATTCTCCTCTAAAACTGGTTGAAATGGGCAGGACAAGAAAAGCTGTTAATGAGCACTATTTTGATGGAGAACCGACAGGAGTGATGTGGTATTTGATAGGCTGTCTTTATAACGGTTATAAGCCATCTCAGCCAAATAGCTTTAAATTTACTCACCACACTAAAGATCTTGTGGATATTGTTATAAGGGAATTAGAAAGCAGGCATGCTGTAGTGTCCCATAACAGAAGAAACTCTCATTGGGTTGAGATTAAAAATGTACATCATCTATATGAATCATTGGGAAGACTTGGCCTTAATGTTCCTAAATCAGAACGGCAGCCGCCAAAGGATTTAGAAGAGCAATTCGTTCCTCATTTTGTGAGGGGATTTAGGGAAAGCCAGCAAAAGAGGAATAATGGATATTTTGGCAACAAAAACAACATTCTTAGGTTACATTATCATAATCCCTCTTTTTTAGTTTGGTTCGATCATCTACTCATGCGTTATGCAGGAACCAATCCAAGAGACTCGTCAGAAAATTCTATAACCTACCGTCCCTCAGATGCCCTCAGAATCTATAAGTTGTGTTACGAAGTTGATTGGGAATATACGCATAGCCATGAAATATACTTGCATTCAATAATGAATCTGCCAGAACTTCCCAATAGAGTCAAAAAAACTCTCTCTAAATAGAAGGATGAATGAAAGAGTATTAGGGGGATGGAAATATTAAACTCAGATTAGTCTGTAAATGAAATATGCGGGGTTTTAGTGTATACCAACTTGCTCTCATTTTACTTGGCGTTTCAGAAGGCAACTGGATTAGCTGTTGGCCAAATGAAAGAACTTGAGCCATCAGAAAGAAAGCTTTTTATTGGCTGGCAATAATGTATCTGCATGAAAGAGAATTTATTGGACAAACTTGCAGTATTCTTGCTTAAAGAGGGCTTCACAATAAAGAGATTAACCAGGACTTGTTTTGACGCATTAGCTAGGAAAAATGATACAATACTCTTAATTAAACTTCTGGAAGATGCTAACTCAATTGGCCCTGAGTTTGCAGAGGAAATGAAGAAAATCAGCAGCTATGTAAATGGCTCCCCTATCATACTATCTGAGAAGGCAGGCAATAGGCTGGAGGATAATGTTGTTTATTCAAGGTTTGATGTTTATACCCTAAATCTTAACACATTTAAGGCAAGCATACATAACAAATATCCGTTCATTAAAAGCAGCCAGGCAGGGCTAACCGCCTCAGTAATCGGCAAAAAACTAAAAGAAAAAAGAGAAGAGCTTGGCTTGTCATTAAGCAATATTTCCAAAAAGATTGGCGTTAGCGCAAGGATGGTTTCAAAATACGAAGACGGGAACAGCGAAATAACCCTTAACAAGGCATTCAAGATTTATGATATCTTCGGCCATGAGGTTTTCAATAAAATTGATATATTTTCTGTTGACAGCCATATGGACATAGACAGGAAATCTGATCTAACAAAACATTTCTCAGACCTTGGCTTCAATGCAGCTGAAACTAAAAGAGTTCCATTTGACATAATCGCCAAAAGGGGCAAGGAGATCATATTGACAGAAGTAGGGGATAAAAGGCGTCCAGATAGTGATTCAATCTCTAAATTAGTTGATGCCGATAACTTAGTGATATTTAATAAAAAAAAGCCAAAAGACATTCCAGCAATGACAAAAAAGGAATTTATGGATTTTGAGAAGGCTAACGAGCTTATCAAGTTTCTTAAGGAGTTTTATGAATAATATCCTTAAACAATACCGGTTTGCAGCTCTCAACATTCTTTTTAAAGAAGGGATATCTCCTGCATACCAATGGCCTTGACAGGTAGATCTGGCAGAAATATTCGTTTTTTTTCTTTTTTATGAAAATGCATTCATTGTTATGCTTTTTCAGGACTTTGCATCCTATAGCACAATCATACTCAGCAAACTTGTCTTCTTCATAACCTAATTTTTTGATTTCTTTTATATCTTTGTTTGATAGTTTAATCTGGTATTTATTGCAGCACTCTCCGCATCTATTGCATTTGAAGGTTTTAGGGTCAAGCATTGTTTTCATATGTCAGAAATATTCCATCAGTCTGTTTGACTGATGGACAAATCCCAACACCCTTTGTAGTCATGGTATATTTCTGAGCATGCTCAAAAACCACCTGAATGATATTAGCTGCGCTAAAATCATGCCACCCATCTCTGATTGGATGGTTTTTGACACAAAAAGGTCAGTAAACTCTCATATATCCTTCTTTAGTACCCTTTTGTGACAAAACATTTAAATACTTTATTATAACTAGATGTAATAATCACATAGAGTTGCGTAATAATATCTAATCACATGTGCCAAAAGGGGTAATCTTGAAATTAACTTTCATAGTTATGCTTAAGTTATGGCGCTAAAATGAGATTTGGATTATTGGATAGGGTACTTGAAAATCACCGTACTAATTCTAGTTTAAGGGCTATACAAAGAAGATTAGACGAAGACAGAAAGATCGCTGAGCATGTGCACTCCTCAGGCATACCATTACACCAATCTGCTGATCCAGCACAATCAACCTTAACCCCTTCACCTTCTTCTGCAATTACGATTGAGTGGGGTACTACTCCTCAGGATACATATTTTGGAGCTTCTAAACCTTCAGATGAAACGCGGCAGCAGAGATATCTTACTGATTTAGGCCTAATAAACCGTGCAGGCCGTGAATTAGCACGTACTACCGGACGTACTACTCCACATGATGCGTACTTGCTTTACTGCGCACCTCAACCAGCCAATGGGCAATTAAGGCTAGAGGATATTCTACCGCCTAAGGTCAATGATAAAACTGGCTCTTTTGTCTATGGTTTTGATCTCCTGAGCTTATCAAAAGACAGTTTAATGGACATAACTAGTAGGTTCAATGAGATGAGGCAAGTTGAAGGAGCTCATCGCGTTTTTTATTTTGTAGGCACAAAGAAAACTAGAGATGAGGCTCATGGAGATAACTCTAATCCACGATACCTATCCTGGGGATCATTACCTATATTGTATGCAGCATGTGAGAGATATAACCCTGGTGCTTTACCTCCGCTAAAGGCTCCAACGCCGAAGCCGCAAAGAAATAGCGGTATAAAATATGTATCAAGATAAACTGACTAGCAGCCTTTTAAATACTTCCCAACCAGCTTTAATCCTTTTTCAATCTTATCCTTATCAAGAGCATAGCTGAATCTTACCCTTTTTGGAGATCCAAACCACTCGCCTAGATAAGTGATGACTTTATATTTCTTGAACATCTCCCAAACAAACTTTCTTGGCTCAGGCACTTTTGGCAAAACATAGAAAGCGCCCTCTGGCTTCCATAGGTCAAGGCCAAGATCACACATCCCTTTATAGATAATATCCCTTCTCTCTTTCCAGACCTTTACCTGGTCATCAACGAATTTCCTTGGCACTTTTGTAGCCTCATAAGCCATCTCCTGGGCTAACGAGTTTGTGTTCATTGAGGTATGCGTCTTTAGCTCAATCACATCCTGAACTATCTTCCGGTCATTAGAGTACATATACCCTACTCTCAACCCGCACATTGCAAATGTTTTTGAAAAAGAATTAATCGTAATTACATGGTTCCCATGCAGCATGTAATTTTCCCTCTCGTAAATCAGGTCCTTGTAGACCTCGTCTGAAACTATGACTTTGTCAAGGTCTTTTGTTACCTTCTCAATCTCCTTTAATGTTTTTATATCCTGGACCCTTCCAGTTGGGTTTGACGGAGAATTTATTAAAACAGCTTTGCAATCTCCCACTTTTTTATTGAAATCATCTATGTCTATTTTTCCTGCAGCTGTCTCTGTGTAAATCGGCTTTAATCCTACATTTATCAGCAGAGGTATATATGAATAGTAAAAAGGCTTATGCACCAAAACCTTATCGCCTGGCCTGCACACTGTCCTGAAAACCAGGTCAATCGCTTCAGAAGCGCCATTAGTTATGACAAAATCGTTCTCATCAGAATTTCTGAACTGATTTGATAATGCTTTTCTTAGGTTCTGCTGTCCTTGTACAGGCCCGTATCTGAATGATCGGTAGTTAGGAAGGATCTTGAATACCCTTTCTGGCGGCGGCAGGTCAGGCTGGCCAGAGCCAAAGCTAATGTAACCATCGCCATAAACTCCGATAAAAATTGAAGGGCTTTTGAGGTTATCCATTTTGGCCACTTAGATATCTACCAATGAAGAATTCAAAACGCTATCGCAGTGTTTTCGTAATACAATTTCATAATCTGGTTAGATTCTATTCGAGATATTTAAAACTTGCGGTTTTGGGAAGATTTATAAATCAGCAGGATATACTTCTATCATGAACTTCCAGTCATTAGTTGCTGTTGCAGCTCCAAATTTTTACCTTGACCTTGCTTTTCGCAGGGCTAATGAAAAGCTGAAATTAGGAAGGCAAAGGATAAAAAAGAAAAAAACCGAAAAATCAAAAGAGCTTGAGCTGTTAAGGATAGAGACAATTAGGAATTCTTTAGTCAACAGCCTCCAGCATATCTTAGTCAGCTTTCCTTCAATAGACTCCTTGCCCAGATTCTACAACGAATTAGTCAAGGTTACATTGGATTATCCGGCATTGAAAAATTCGCTTGGTTCTGTAAACTGGTGTACTGGTAGGATACACAGCTTCTTTATGATCTATAAAAATAAAATAAAGAATGCTGGCAATATCCAGCTGATCAACCAGTACAGGAGGGAATTTAATGGCCGCGTTTCTTCTGTTTTAAACCAGATAAAAGACCATCTTTCTTATATTGAGGAGTCAAGAAAGATAATGAAGGGCTATCCCTCAATAAAAACCTCGATGTTTAGCGCTGTTATAATCGGCTTCCCTAATGTTGGCAAGACCACTTTATTGTATAAGCTCACCGGCTCGAAGGCAGAAATCAAAAGTTATCCTTTCACGACAAAAAACATCAATCTTGCCTACAAAGATGATATCCAGTTTATTGACGTGCCAGGAACTTTGGATAGGTTTGACAAGATGAACAATATTGAAAAGCAGGCTTATCTTGCTTTAAAGTACTGCTGCGACTTGATTGTCTATGTTATAGACCTGACAGAGCCATATCCTCTTGCTGACCAGCTTAAACTGCTTGAGAACACCAAAAAATACGATAAGAAGATTTTGATATACCTGTCAAAACAGGATATTATTGAAAAAAGTAAATTCAGCGAATTCTCAAAAAAATATTCTGCTTTGGATATTAAAGGCCTAATAAGAGAACTGCTTTATAACGCCGCTAATGTACAAAAAGAGGCCAACGAAGATGTACACGACAGTTAATGTCCACACCTTTGGCACTCTCGTGTCAATATAGCTGTTGATTATTGGCTTTGCAACATCTAAGCTAACTATCTTTTGCGTTAACGAATAGATCATGTTTATTCCAAATACGCTGGTTAATAATGCGATTATCCCTGGGATTAAAGTCCATAAGCCAATGCTTCTTAATGTTTTTGCAAATGATTTTCGGCACGTGAAATAAACTCCTATGATCCCTGTGACTACTAAAACTGAAGCAATACCTGCTAATGTTGCTGGAGTGCCTTTCCACAATCCAAATTCAGAAGGGGCTTTTGTTGTTGACAGGAAAAGTATGATAAAAACTAGCCCGGCTGTGTATGCTATTTTGAAAAAATAGCGTATAATGAATCTTGCTATTGCATTCATTTTTAAGATGGAACTAATCTATTAAAGAAATCCGTTATTTAAATATGTTTGTTTTCTTTTATTTCAAGCCTGCATGAGCAGGGCAGTTTTGTCTTAGCTCTTGTCAAAGCCTTTTTTGCTAGCTCTATATTTGCCTTATCAACATTAACATTGAAGATTACCTGGTCTTTCTTTATTCTTGCAGCTCGGCCTGTTGGCTTGCCAAATGCCTTCTGCATGCCTGTTGAAAACCTGTCTGCGCCAGCGCCTGCTGCTAACGGATTTTCCCTTAAGACCTGAAAAGGATAGACCATCAGCTTTATATAATAATTGCTTGCGCCTAATGGCTCTAATACCTTCATCGACGTCTGCCTTGCGCTTTCAAGCGCATTATCCCTTATGTTCAAATCCCTCTTTGAGGCAAGGCTTATGGTGTAATCAAAACTCTTTTTCACGTCTCCGCTCTCATACCTCACCACTAAAGACTTGGAATTAGTCCTGATGTAGGATTTAGCCCTGAATTTAGACACTCTTGTGTAAGGCCTTTCCAATTTCCTGTATGACACAAACTTTCTTAATCTAGCCATTTTATACCTGAAAATTATAGCTGCTTTTTAAATGTTTCTAAAAAAAGTTTATTGGATTAATTCTACTTTAAAAGAATGTGGTGTTAGCGCTTCTGTCTTGATTTTTTTGCCAACTTTTGCGCCAAATTCTTGCAGCCTGTCTGGCAATGTAACGCCCATGGAATTCCCTATCCTGATTATCTTCCTTTCTGCGTCTATTATTTGATGCAATTCCTTCAATTTTGCATATCTTTTTGCATGATCCTTAGTCAGTGTAGTAAAACCGCATTTTGAACAAACCATTGCTTCAGTTTCAATGCCATCAAAAAAGGTAAGTTTCTCTTCTAAATACCCTCCACAATCACATCTTATCTTCCTTTGTTTAGCCATGATGTTTTCACCTCGATAAAATTTTGATGATATCTCACAATTACTGTATAAGTAATATTCTCTTTGCCATAATACCTTTTGAAGCATACCTTAGTTGGTTTTTCACACTTGTTTTCAGATATAACTCCCGTTCTGACGGTTTCTTCAACCTTGTCCAAATCAAGGTTCCTATACTCTTTCCTGTCAAATAAGTGTGGATCAAAAGTAATCTCTGCTTTTTTCCGGTCCAGCCTGTTATTCAGCTCATCTATCCACATTTGACAGCCTCTTTTAACATCAGTTATAACAGTAGTTATAACTCCTATTTAAACCTTTCTAAAATAGTTTGCATGAGATTTTCAGTAAATAATAAAAAATATAATCATAATCATTCAAACAAGAATAAAGTCAAAATATCGGAATCAGTATAAAATAAAAAGAAGCGCCTTTAATTTTAAAATCAATGGTTGATTATTCACCATTAAACTGAAAAATCAAAGAATAAATCAATTTTGAATAAATGATTTTAAAGATAAATTTTAAGAAATAATGGTAAACCAATTAATCAATTAAAAAGAGGTCGTTTTTCTTCAAAATGTATCCGTGCGGTGTTAAACTCGTTTTCAGTTACGAAGTTCTGAAAATCTGCGTCCGCAGAGTAGAGAAAAAGGGCTAACTGACTGATGACAGGCATTTCTAACAGCAAACTAGGGAAGTTCAGTTACTTCTTGCTCTTATATTCTAACTTTTTCTTCTTTTCAGGTTCAGAAAGATAGTTCTCTGGTGTGGATACTTTTCGAATGCTTTGCTGTTCAAGTTCTCTTCTTGCTACACCCGCAACTATTCCACACTTCTTTGCGGCTTCTTTATTCTCAATAAGCCCTTGCGCATCTTTATCTTTCGCAATTCTTGTAGTGGATGCTTCACCAAGCATTGTAAAAATAAGCTCCAAATCGTTCATATGGTCTCTAAAGTTCTCTTTTTTCAATCCCTTAAATTCTTTATATTCACTGGGGGTCATGCCAAAAGTGGCTTTTGATATCTCTGCTGTTAATATGGAGTATTCTCTCTCTGTTTTGACGTCTGTTTTCTTCCATTCATCAGTTAGTTCATCTCTAATAGCAATGCCTCTGACTCTC
>CAZKBD010000015.1:18491-27656 GCA_964550945.1 uncultured Methanosarcinales archaeon | reverse complement strand
GATACAAAATATGTTAAATACCTTGATGTAGGTGAGTCTGTAGACTTAACTTACAAAGTAATTGCAGATGTAAACACCAAGCCAGGGCTGTATCAGCTTAATCTAAACTTAAAATCTGAATCAGTCAGTAACTCAACTAGCAACATAATCAGCACCAAAGCAGGTATTTTTATAGGAGGAGAGACAGATTTTGATGTTGCGTTTTCTGAAAGTTCAGCAGGGCAAACATCACTTTCTGTTGCAAACACTGGAAATAACCCTGCACAGTCTGTATCTGTAAAGATACCTCAGCAGCAGCTTTTTAGGGTGGCTGGAAGCAATTCTGCTATTATTGGCAACTTGGATAAAGGAGATTATACTATTGTTTCATTCCAAATAGTCCAATCTGGCTCGATGAACTTTACAGGCTTAAAAGGACAATCATCCCAACAAAATTCTCAAGGACTTAGAATAAATATCAGTAAGGGGGGTATAAATGTCAACAATGGGGGAAATGACCTTAAGGTATTGATTGAGTATACAGACACAACAGGAGAGAGGAGAAGTGTAGAGAAGAATGTGCCTATCCAATTTAGGGCTGTTAGCGGCCAGACAACAACTATAAATGGCAGGCAGACCCAACAGAAATCAGGATTTATCGGAAGTGTTTGGTTCTGGGTTTTGATTATTGTTGTTGTTATTGGATTTTTTGTTTTAAAAAACAAGACAAGAAGACAAAAGATTATTGGCTTTTTCAGCAAAAAAAGATGAGATTTCAAAAATCATTCAAGCTTGCTTTGAACATTTTGGTACACAGCAAACTAAGAAGCTGGCTCACTATTTTAGGGATTGTGATTGGTGTGGCTGCTATTGTAGCAATAGTCTCAATAGGTGAAGGAGCACAGGCAAATGTACAGGCAAGATTAGGGGGCCTTGGTGCTGATATAATAACTGTGTCCCCCGGATTTGATAGAGCGGCTGGCGGATTTAGGTTTGGCGGGGGGGAACGCTCTGATTCAGCTAGTTCATCAAAAGCCAAAAACCTTACACAAAGAGACATCCAGGTTATAAAGTCAGTAGAAGGGGTCACATTTGTCAATGGGATTGTATCTGGAAGAGCATCTCTGACTTATCTTGCAGAAACAGCTTCTGTCTCGGTTCAGGGAGTAGATACATTAGCTTGGAAGAATATGATTACAACAGAACTTGAATCAGGGCGATATCTAGATACAGGTGACTCAAATGAGAATGTTATTGTGATCGGAAACAGGGTTGCCCAGACAACCTTTAAGCAGCCTTTGGTGCTAAACCGGATGGTTTCAATATATACCGCAACCAACTCTGGTAGAGTGTTTAAGATAGTCGGAATATTGAAGGCTTCTGGTAGTGGATTTGGAAATGGCGGCGACAATGCAATTTATATGCCAAGCTCAGCAGCAAGGCTTATTTTGGATAAGGGAAATGATATGCTTGACTCAATATCTGTCAAAGTAAGCAGCGCTGATATTGTAGATCAAGTTACTAATGAGACAGATGCAAAACTCATGCTATCAAGGCATGTTACAAGTAAGACAAAGGATTATAGTGTAACCTCACCAACTCAAATTCAAGCAAGCATACAGGATGTTACACAGACATTTACAATATTCCTAGCTGCTATAGCTGCAGTATCCTTGATTGTAGGAGCTGTCGGGATTGCAAATACCATGTTTACTGCGGTTTTGGAGAAAACTAAAGAGATAGGTGTAATGAAAGCTATTGGCGCAAAGAATAGGGACATAATGATCATATTTCTATTAAATTCTGCTCTAGTTGGCTTAGTTGGAGGAGTCATAGGCATAATTTTGGGCTCTGCTATTTCAGGAGTGCTTCCAAACTTCCTGTCAGGAATTGGTGGTGCAGTAGGTGGGAGAGGAGGTTTGACAACAGTTATACCTGCATGGCTTCTGATTTCTTCGTTGGCAGTATCTATTTCAATAGGGATGATAGCAGGTGCAATTCCAGCATATAGAGCATCAAAATTAAGGCCTGTTGAAGCTTTGAGATACGAATGAAGGTAGTATGCTATGGAATAAATTAATTGTTCTTCTAAAAATTTATAAACTCATTTGAAACGCCTAGAGTTCAGGCTCGCTACCGAAGGGAATGAAATGCAAAAAATCAAATTAAAAAATAAAATCATAGTTGCGCCAATGGCTGGTGTGACAAATCTTGCATTCAGGCTGATTTGCAAAGATTATGGAGCTGCTCTTGTGTTTACTGAGATGATAAGCGCAAAGGCGGTTATCCTGAAAAATGAAAAGACAGCAAAGCTTGTAAAGACAGTCAAGGGAGAAAAGCCTGTTGGCTTGCAGCTTTTTGGAGATAATGCTGAAGAGATAATAACTGCTGCAAAGGCTCTTGAAGGCAAATTTGACTTGATAGATGTAAACATGGGCTGTCCTATTAAGAAGATAAGAAAAAAGGGCTTTGGCGCTGCTTTATTGAATGATAAAGAAAAGATTTATGGCATCATATCGGGATTAGTCAGTAATTGCAAGAAACCAATAAGCGCTAAGATAAGGGCGTATAAGGATACTGAAGAGACTGTAAAGATAGCAAGAAAGATTGAAGAGGCTGGAGCTTCGCTATTGACTGTGCACCCAAGGAATGCCGAGCAGTTTTATTCTGGGAAGATTGATATAAACATAATAACTGAAGTGAAGAAGAACCTATCCATACCTGTTGTTGGAAATGGAGATGTCAGAACTGAAGAAGATGCTGCAAGAATGCTTGAAACTACTGGCTGCGATTATGTCATGATTGGCAGAAAAGCTATAGGTAATCCTTATTTCATCAAGCAATGCGTCCATTACCTGAAAACAGGAGAGAAATTAAAGGACCAGAGTACAAAAGAACGGGCTAATGATTTCCTGAATTATTTAGAGCTTGCAAAAAGATATAAGCTAAGTGATTCTTCATTAAAGTATCAGGCGCATCATTTTACTTTAGGCCTTAGGGGTTCAACAAAAATAAGAACCAAGATAAATGGATTGAAAGACAGAGAAAGCATCACTAACTTTTTCAGGGAATTGATATGATAAGAGAGATATTTGATAAGCTGTTATATTCATTCGGCCCTCAAGGCTGGTGGCCTTTAACTGAGAAAGGAGAGGTTAAGCCAGAACATAATGGGAAAAATCCTGTTTCTGATAATGAAAAGTTTGAGATAGTAACAGGGGCAATCCTGACCCAAAACACGAACTGGAAGAATGTTGAGAAAGCTATTATCAATTTGAATAAAAACAGACTGATTGATATTAAAAAGATAAAAAACATTGATAAAGATAAATTAGCGGGGATAATAAAACCTTCTGGTTATTACAACCAGAAAGCTGAGCGATTGAAGTTAATTGCTGAATTTTTTGACAAAAATATCAATAAATTTTTAATTAAAAATAATAATAAAAAAATAATTAATAAATTAAGAGGCAGTTTACTATCAATAAAAGGCATTGGCCCTGAAACAGCAGATTCTATTTTGTTATATGCTTTTGAAAAGCCGATATTTGTGGTTGATGCATACACCAAAAGGATAATGCAAAGATTAGGGCTTAAATTCAAAGGCTATGATGATCTGCAGGGGATTTTCATGGATAATACCGAGAAAAACGCAAAAATTTATAATGAGTACCATGCTTTACTAGTTGAGCTGGGAAAAAATTACTGCAAGAATAAAAACCCAAATTGCAAAGAATGCCCGCTAAGAAATTTATGCAAAAATGATTGAGATAATTGTTTTGGTGATTTTGATTGTGTTTGTGCTATATTCACTGATAGCTTTATCCAAATCAATATTGTTATTCATCGTTAATATTGCCTTGTTATGGGTTGTTTTTACCAGGTTTTTTGTTGACTGGAAGAAAAAAGAGCTAAGGAATTATTATATCGTATCTGTTTTTATTGTCCTATTGATCTATCTTACCAAGGACTTCTTTTTCATTGGCTGGATTTTCAAGTTTATGACAAAGGCGTTAGTTCTAGAAACTGTTCAGATATTGGTGCTGGTATTTTTATTTGCAAATTTATTGTTTTTGGCTCATAAATCAATCAAAAGAGCACAAAAATAGCAAACCAGTATACTTTTATCCTCAAGACCCACCAAAAGATATATAAATAAGCAGCTAGACTTAAGATAGCAGGTAGGGGGTGGATATTATTTTTAAAGACGGTTCTATAAAGATAGATGTAATAACCTATGAAGATAATTCTTATACTCATAAGCAGGTTGAAAGAAGAAATGGCCTGCTGTTTATCAGACTAAAGAAAAGAGCCTTATAATTCTCAAATGAAGAAATGCGTAATATGCGGTCAAGAAGCTAAATTTTGTATTAAAGATTCTAGTGAGTTTTATTGTGATGAATGCGCTCTTACGCAATTTGAGGATAGTTCTTATCTACAAAAGATATAGAGTGAGAATATGGAAATCATGAAACTAGGTGGCAACATTGAGCTAACTGGATTTAATGATCTGGACAAAGCATCAATGGTCATCTTAAGAAAGATTGTTGGCAATTACGCAAGAAGGATGTCAGAGCTAACAAATAAGTTCGAAGTATTGTCTTTAGTTATGAAACCAGTTCATGAAACAGAAGCAAGCAAAAAATATGATATCCATGCAAAGCTTGTAGATAATGGCAAGCCATTCACATCTGAAGTGACTGACAGGAATCTGTTTTATGCGGTTGATGATTCATTAAAAAAGATTGTAAATTCTATCGGGAAATAGGATTGTTATATGACTAACAAAAGGTTTTTAAATGAGTTATAGATTAAGCGAGGTAAGATGGCAAAACTAAAATGCGGAATATTAGGAGCAACTGGAATGGTTGGCCAGAAGTTCATCACTTTATTGGAAAATCATCCATGGTTTGATGTAGTTGCGCTAGCTGCATCGCCAAGGTCAGCTGGAAAAAAATATCATGAAGCGGTTGAAGGGAGATGGGCTCAAGCCAAACCAATCCCAGCTAGCGTAAAGAATCTTATTGTTAGTGATGTAGCTGATATCAGCAAAGTTAAAGGAAAGGTGGATTTTGTATTTTCGGCAATTGAAGCTACAAAAGATGAAATAAAGAAATTTGAGAATGATTATGCATCAGCTGATATTCCAGTTGTTTCAAATAATTCAGCTCACCGCTGGACAAAGGATGTGCCTATGATAATCCCTGAGATAAATCCTCATCATATCATTCTCTTGGATATTCAGAAAAAGAACCATGGCTGGAAAAAAGGTTTTGTAGTTGTAAAGCCAAACTGCTCATTGCAAAGCTATTTGCCGGCAATAGCCCCATTGATGAAGTATCAGCCAACAAGGATGGTAATAACAACCATGCAGGCAATCTCTGGAGCAGGAAAAACATTTGCAACATTCCCTGAAATACTGGATAATGTGATCCCATTTATAGGCGGCGAAGAGGAAAAATCAGAGAAAGAGCCATTAAAGATACTTGGAAAGCTGGAAAACGGAGAGATAAAGAACTTTGATGGAATCAAGATAGCAGCCCATTGCAATAGAGTTCCGGCTTCTGATGGGCATATGGCAACTGTTTCAGTTGAATTCAAGAAAAAGCCAACAAGAGAGCAGATATTAGAGGATTGGAAAAATTACAAGCCAGAGCCGCAGCAGCTAAAATTGCCAAGTGCGCCTGATCCTGTTTTGATCTATAATGAAGAAGAGAATAGGCCCCAGACTAAACTAGACAGAGATGCTGGAAAAGGAATGGCCATAACAATAGGAAGGTTAAGGGAGTGCTTAGTGTTTGATTATAGGTTCGTGGCTTTGTCGCATAACACAATAAGAGGAGCAGCTGGCGGAGCTATACTAGTTGCTGAGCTGTTGAAGGCGAAAGGGTATCTTGATTAATTTATTCTCTATTTTTTCTTTGTTCAATTAGAAAACCTTAAATATTGTAGTAAATACAACCAATTAGTTATATGGCCAAAAAAATAAAAGATTTTGAAGAACGGACTGTTGTAGGGATGGTTGAAAGAGTGTACTTTAAACAAGACGGAAAGAAAGGCATTTTAGCCAGGATAGATACTGGAGCTACAAAAAGCTCAATAGATATAAATCTGGCAGAAAGATTAAAATTAGGGCCGATTATAAGCTCAAAAGTTATCAAATCTGCCCATGGCTCAAGGCTAAGGCCCATAGTGGAAGCTGAGATTATTTTAGAAGGCAAAACCATGAAGACAGAATTCAGCCTGGCAGATAGAAGCCACATGAAGTATCAGGTCTTGATAGGCCAAAATATTTTAAAGCAGGGTTTTTTGATAGATCCATTATTGAAGGTGAACGAATGAAAGCTGCGCTTATTTCATTAGGAAGTGTAAGCTCTAAGATGACCCTTGAGGCAATGAGAAAATATTTTGAAGTGGTTGATGACCTGGATATAAGGAATATTGAGGTTAATCTGGACATTGGAAGGCTGGATGTTCTTTACAACGGAAAGCCAATGGACAAATATGATTGTGTTTTTGCAAAAGGCTCTTTTAGATATGCTCAATTGCTAAGATCTATCACAATGGCTTTTTATGACACAACTTACATGCCAGTAAAAGCAGAGGCTTTCACAGTCGGGCATAATAAACTATTAACCCATCTTGCTTTACAGACCTATAAGATCCCTATGCCTAAAACATATTTAGCTTCTTCTGCCACTGCTGCTAAAAAGGTTTTGGAACGGGTTAATTACCCTATTATCATGAAATTTCCAAGCGGAACTGGCGGAAAAGGGGTTATGTATGCTGAGGGTTTTGCAGCTGCTTCTTCATTGTTGGATGCTTTAGAAACATTAAAACAGCCTTTTTTGATCCAGGAGTATATTGAAACTGACGGAACAGATATTAGGGCTATTGTTGTTGGCGATAAGGTTGTTGCTTCTATGAAAAGAAATGCAGAAAAAGGCGAAACAAGAGCAAATATACATGCAGGCGGCAAAGGAGAGCCAATCGAGCTTGATTACCATACTAAACAGATTGCAATCACTGCTGCGCAATCCATTGGCGCTGAGATATGCGGGATTGATCTGCTTGAAGGAACAAAAGAGCCTTTAGTAATAGAGGTAAATTTGAGCCCTGGATTGCAAGGCATCACTAAAGCCACAAAGATAGATGTTGCTGATAAGATTGCCAGATATCTTCATAAAAAAACTAAAGAGCGCCTGGAGTCTGGGAAAGAAAAAAGTGCTTCAAAGATATTCCAGGATTTAGGCATTAAAGCTCCTGATAAAGCTACTCAGCAGATTGTGAGTAATCTTGATTTTAGAGGCAATAGGATACTATTGCCAGAGGTTATCACAAATATAACTAAATTAAGCGAGAAGGATGAGGTTGTAATTAAAGCTGATAAAGGAAAGATATTTATTGAGAAATATTGATCAGAACAAGAATTCTTTTTTCAATATGATTGTCTGGCTTCTTTGTGGGCCTATTGAGACTATTGAGATTGGCACTTTGATTAAGGATTCAATTCTTTTTAGATAATTTTTTGCTTGGTTTGGCAATTTTTCATATTCTGTTAGTTTAGTTAGGTCTTCGTCCCAGCCATCAACTTCTTCATAGACTGGCTTTGCTTTTTCCAGATCAGCGATATTTGTCGGGAAGTTTATTGTTTTTTTGCCATCAATCTCATATGCAATGCATATCTTTATCTTCCTTAAATGTGTAAGAACATCTAATTTAGTGATAACAACAGCATCAAGGCCATTAATCAATACTGAATAGCGCGCTGCAACAGCATCAAACCAGCCGCATCTTCTAGGCCTGCCAGTTGTTGTGCCATATTCATAGCCTTGCATCCTCAACAATCTGCCTTCTGAATATTCATCTCCCTGGCTTGCCCTAGATATGATTTTTCTTTTTAATTGTATCAAAGCTTCTGCACTCAGCTGCTTTTCGAGCTTAAAGATAGAGTCTTCATTAGCTGTTTGCTGCGGAGTGCCAAGCTCTGTAACAAAAGGGCCGCCACCAACTCTTGTTGTATAGGCTTTTAGAATTGCTAAAACTGAGGTTATCTTTCTTGGGCCAATCCCAAGGCCTGTGCAAGCGCCGCCTGCACTTGAGCTTGAGCTTGTCACATAAGGATAGCTGCCGTGGTCTATATCCAATAAAGTTCCCTGAGCTCCTTCAATCAACACATTTTTTCCATCTTCAATTGTTTTGTTGATTACTAGATAAGTGTCTTTCACTAATGGCCTGATTATTTTTGATTCTTTTGTTTCTTTTTTTATGTAATCTGACATCTTAAGGCCTTCTCTTGCTATTTTGTCCTTATAACAAGGGCCTATGCCTCTGCCGGTTGTCCCTATTTTGCTGCCGCTCTTTAGGTCTTCATCAATATGCTTCTGCTGGATGACATGGGCATTACTGCTGACAATAAGATTTTTATCAGAAATCTTAAAGCCCCTTTTTTCAAGGCCCTCAATCTCGCTTACAAAGACGCCAGGATCAATAACCATCCCGTTGCCGCATATGTTTAGCTTGCCTTTATGGATTATCCCGGAAGGTATCAAGTGAAATTTAAATTTTTCATTGCCGACAACTACTGTGTGGCCTGCATTATTTCCGCCAGTGGCTCTTGCAACAACATCTGCTTTTTCTGTCAAGAAATCAACTATTTTTCCTTTGCCTTCGTCTCCCCACTGCGCTCCAACTATCAATATCACTTTTCCCATAGGAAAAATAAAAAGAGGATTAATATATAAATGTTTTCAAAAAAAGAAAAAATAATTTAACTGTATAGCTTTCTGATTCCTGCAATATCCCCTGTATTTAAGTCTCTTTTCTTTGTCTCGCCTTCAGTTGCATAGCCGTACATTGTCTCTTCAGAGCATCCAGTTGTGTAAAGGTCATCCATTCCAACGCTGTGGCCAAGCTCGTGAATTGCGATATTCCAGAAATCCATTTTATTTGTTTCGATCAAAGCATCTTCTGTCCAATCAAAATCGGCCTGGTCAAGTACCATGTCCCATTCTACCAGCTCTCTTCCAGCAGGAGGCCCTCCAAAAATCCCCCATACAATTGTAACCGCAATTACACCACTGTCAGAAATGCTTCCAAAATAAAGCTCGTTTTTGTTATCAGGGCTTGTTTCATCAGCACCGTCAACTACCCCTGAAACTTCATCTCCTAAGATATTTTTTCCAG
>CAZKBD010000015.1:0-18481 GCA_964550945.1 uncultured Methanosarcinales archaeon | reverse complement strand
CACTCTCCCATGCATAGATATCACTTGCAACATTATTCCTAATAAAGCTGTCATTTAATCCGTCTGTATTTGTAGGGTCTATGATATAAGGCTCAATTGTTTTCCACTTTGCACTGCTTGCAAGAAATCCGTAGCATTTTGTTGCTCCTGGCTTGCCTCCTGAAGGTTTTGCTTCGCCTTTCTTGTCAGAATAATGCACAAAAGCATAACCCTCTACAACTCTTCCGTCTTTGTCTATTGATTGCCCTAAACTAAAAACATTATCTTCTATTTGTATTGCGTTTGCTGGAATTATCACTGAACGGTCTGATTTGTCATTTGTTGCTGCGTTGCGTGTTGTATTTGGCTTTGCCGCAAACACCAACGCTACTGCCATAATCAGAACTAAAACTGCAATTAGATATTTTTTCATTTTTATTGCCTCCAATCTTGATTAGGGCCTGAATAGCTTTTAATCGCCCTGTATAGACAAGAATATCTTTTAATTTAATAATCTTTCCCATATATCTAACAAGAATTGGCAACCTAGCTTAATATCATTATCCACTTTAAAGTGATATACTCAACAAAAGGTTTATAATCATCAACATCTTACTATAGCTAAACTAAGTGGATAACCTATAAGTTTGACAATGCCAAAACAAAAAAAGCCAGAACAAGAAAAGCCGGCACTAGAAGAAATTGCAGATGAAGATGCAGAAGAAAGAGAATATGCGCGCAGAGAATCAATAAAATCCAGGCTGTTGTGCACAATTTCTGGCGGCTTTATAACTTCGGCAGGATATGTTTTCCTCACTTCCCATATAGAATATGCCCACGAAAGGGCTGCAATATTCCAGGAACAATTATCAAGGGCCCCTGAGCTGACAGCAGCTTCATACAAAGCAGCAGTAGACTCAACTAACCAGATGATAGTTTCATATTATGAACTTGCAAATAATAATCCCTTCCAGGACAGCCAAACTATACTAGCAGTTATGTTAGGGCTTGGAACTGCATGCACAATCTATTGTGCTTTGGAGGCAATAAATTATGGTTTGCGTGCAGTAAAGCGGAGTTAAATCTCTAGCCCTTATTTATACCGTCTATTTAATCCCCCCCACCCTTATCATCAGAAGCAGGCGGTAAGAACTTTGTTTCGTATCTGCCAATATCAATATCTAATGCCTTGTTTGTTTTTCTGATTGACTCTTCCCCATCCTCAAATCCCATTGCTGCCCTTATTGCATCAATATTCTCGCAGACAACATCACTTTCCTGATGAACTGCCTGCATGTATAGTAATTTGTTATTTTGCGCGCCAATTGCCTCTTTCCAAACCACAATTTCGGGCATATCTCCCCTGTATCTGTCAAGGTCTTTGGCATATTCCATTATTTCGGCAGTTGACCTGACCATAGAGGCGTTATCAACAACCCTTACTCTAGTTGTATTTCTAAAGGCCTCGATAGCTTCTTCAACATTGGGCTTTTTCTTGCATTCAACAGTTAGTGTGTGCAGGTGCATTAATGTTGAGCTCACGCTTAAGGCAGTTGTAAAAATGCCTAATCCATGAAGAACTGTCTGCACATCCGGCCCATGGTGGCTTGGAAGCTCCAGCACAGGAACAACAGCATTTATCGGGCCATGGCGAATATCCCATGGATCTGCTCCTCTCCTTATCATTGTTGCATATGCTTCTTTAATGCCGAACTTCTTATTGACTTCATTTAAAGTTCTTACAAGCCCGGTTGTGTTGCAGCTTACAACCCTTATGTAATCCTTGTTTACAGCTTCCTTATAGTTGCATTGCGCGACAAAGCTGCACTCTGCTGTTTTTGCCTTCTCTCCGCCTTGGAAAATAGCTTTGATTTTTTTAGGGATATAATATTGTTCCTTGTGGGCTGCCCCAATCTTTTTTGGAGCACAGTCAACCATAATATCAACATTTTCTAGCAAATCATGTATACCTCCTTCGATAGGAATACCATTTTTTGTAAAATTCTCTTTGCTGTCTTCAACTACAAATAAAGGGATGTTTTTTTGGGCTGCTGCAATGGCTCGGTAGTTATAGCTTCGCACAGTTGCGCCAACAAGCTCCATATCATCCTGCAATCTTACAGCGTCTGCAACCCTTTTTCCTATTGTGCCAACACCCATCACTCCAACTTTTATTTTGGACATTTAATCACCTTTTAATTTTTTTCTTACAATTGAAGCAGAGCCCTCTGACCTAAACGCTTTAATATGGTCTGCGGCTGCTTTGTATGAATTTTCTTCAACCTCTTCTTTGCATTCATCACTCATTGAATAGATCTTATCAAAGAACACCTTAAGAGCATGTTTGCTGTTTTTGCCAAATACCTCTTCTGGTTTTTTTCCTGGTATTGGCTTGTTTGCTAATACCCAGTCAAATATCTCTTTGTATAAATCTGGCTGGTGTTTTTGCAATGCATCAAAAACAATATTCTGGAATAATGTAGCAACATTTCCTTTTAGGATATCGCCATGTGGAAATTTATCTCTGATTATATCTAAAGGAGTTCCAGTTATGCCGTGCTGCGCTATCCTGACATCAAAACCCATGTCTCTTAATGCCTTAGCAACAGCTTTTGTCTGATCTATATTTATAGTTACCTGAGGGATTAGATTTCCATTTTCATCATATTTATTGCCGTGAGTAGATCCATTGGATATCGCTATTAGATTTGGATTAACGCCTGCTTCAGTTAATTTTCTTATAAATGTAACTGCTTCCTCTGGCTTTGTCAAAACCATCCCATTATCATCTTTCTTCCCAATTTCGCCTACCTCTACCTCTAGCCCGAATTCCTTATCCCTCATCTCTTCCTGAATAAACCTTCCAATCTCGATTGTAGCGTCTATATTTGGTTTCAATTCTTCTTCTATTGTTTTCCCTTCATAATTAAATAGATGGCTAGCGTCAATTGCAAAGCTTGTATAGCCTGCCTGGATTTGAGCTATGATTAATTCTTTAACTTCGTTTAATTCATTCAGCGTTCCTTCTTTTATCTGTATATGGTCTGCATGCAATATCCAGACATCATGCTTTACTTCTTCGTTAGCTTGTTTTAGAAACTTAGAAAATGTGGCTGGCGTTAAGCCAGTATAGCCAACTTTATGGTTGCATTCTGTTCTTGCAAGTTCCATAATAACAGGCGCATCTAAATCTTTAGCCGCCCTGAATATGCCTTTTGCAACACCCGGTATAATCCTTGGATTGCAGGCAAGTATTATGCAACCTTTATCCTTTAAGGCGTTAAACACTAGGTTACTAGGCAATGGATTCAATGCTATTTTTATCCCCCCCTTTAGGCTTATAAATCAAAAAATAATCTTGCTTCTTCATATCTTTGCTTTGGGACGGTTTTTAATTTTCCAACTGCTTTTTCAATAGGCACTGCAACTATTTCAGTTCCTTTCAATGCAGCCATCTTTCCAAATTCTCCTTGGGCTACCATCTCTGCAGCTTTAATGCCAAGCCTTGTTCCTAAGACCCTGTCAAAAACAGTTGGCTCTCCTGCTCTCTGCAAATGGCCCAATACAACATGCCTGCATTCTTTTCCTGTCCTTTTCTCAAGCTCTCTTGCTAATATTTCTCCAATCCCGCCAAGAATCTTATGGCCAAAAGAATCTTCTTTTGCATCCTTGTAAAGCTCTATGCCTTTTAGCTTAGCTCCTTCAGAAGCTGCAATGATAGCATAATATTTATTTTTCTTTTCCCTGTTTTTTATGATCTTGACTATATCCTCAATGTCAAATTCCACTTCTGGAATCAGGATAATTGAGGCTCCTCCGGCTATTCCTGCCTCCAAAGTCATCCATCCAGCATGCCTTCCCATCACTTCTACAATTAAGATCCTATGATGAGACTTAGCAGTTGTATGCAGGTTTTGAATCGCTTCTGTTGCTCTTGTGATTGCTGTGTTAAACCCGAATGTGTAATCAGTTTCGTTTAGGTCATTATCAATTGTTTTTGGAACACCTATTATGTTAATCCCTTCTTTGGATAATTTAGCTGCAACACCCAATGTGTCTTCCCCGCCAATCGCTATCAGGTATTCGCAATTTAATTTTTTCAGGTTTTCTTTAACTTTAGCTGGCCCATTTTCCACTTTATAAGGATTTGTTCTGGAAGTGTGCAATATTGTGCCGCCTAGCATGTGGATATCTTCAACACTATCAAGGTCAAGAGTGAGGTTTTTTCCTTTTTCAAGCAGCCCTTTCCAGCCATCTAAAATTCCTAGAACATCATAGCCAAGGCTTTTTGCCTTTATAGTAATTCCCCTAATGACAGCATTTAATCCAGGAGCATCTCCTCCTCCAGTTAATACTGCTATCTGCTTATTCTTTTCACCTGTTTTTGCCATTTGCACCCCTCAGATTTGATTAGAAAACAACTTATATATAAACTTTTCTATCTATCATACTTTATCATATAAAAAACAAAAGATTTAAATACCAGCATATTTCTGGGTTGGTTAATGAAGGAGCGAATTACAATAACTTTAGAAAAAGAGCTTATTGAGGATATTGACAAAAGGGTAAATGGCGAAACAATCAAAAATAGATCCCAGGAGATTGAGAATATATTAAAGGATGCTCTTGGTTTTGGTGTCCCGCAAAAAGCAGTCATACTTGCAGGAGGAAAAGGAACCAGATTAAGGCCATTGACTGACAAAATCCCTAAAGCGCTGATCGATATCCAAGGAAGAACAGTAACAGAGCATTTATTTGATTTATTGAAGAAATATGGCATCAGGGATTGTTATTTGGCGATTGGCTACCTGAAAGATAAGATAAAAGATTTTTTTGGCGATGGCTCTAAATTTGGGATGAACATCAGATACATTGAAGAGGAAGAGGCATTAGGAACTGCCGGCCCGTTAAGGCTGATAAAAGACGAGCTAAAAGAGAGCTTCATTGTTTCAAATGGCGATGAGCTTAAGGACATCAACATACCGAGGATGTACAGGCTTCATAAAAGAAAGGATGCGCTAATAACAATCGCATTGACAACAGTAAATGACCCCACTCAATATGGTGTTGCAAGGCTTGAAGGATCCAGGATTTTGGAGTTTGTAGAGAAGCCAAAAAAGGAAGATGCTCCTTCTAATCTGATAAATTCTGGGTTTTATATATTGGAGCCAGAAGTTATTGATATGATTCCAGAAGGGTTTTGCATGTTTGAGAAAGATATCTTTCCAAAGCTGGCTCAGATGGGAAGATTAAGAGGATTTCCTTTTCAAGGGCAGTGGTTTGATACTGGCAATTTTGAAAGATTGGAGAGAGCTAGGAAGCTGTGGAAAGGGCTTGGTTAGTAGGTGTATGCATAAGTTTATTTTATGAATCCCTAAGTTTATGATAAAATTGAAGAACTTATTTCTTATTACGCCTTTTTACGGTGCTGGTCAATAAAGAGGAATATGGTTGTTTTATACCTCCCCTATACTAGAGAACATAAAAATTTATATATAAAGTTGATAATACGACTTGGATATAACCATAACATCATATTTTAAAGTGGGGGGTTGGTAAAAATGAAAAAGATGACTATATTTTTAGCGTGTATAGGTGTATTTCTTTTGGCGTTTTCGATCTTTGCCATTGCGGAAAAAGACGATGTAAACGAATATGGAAAACCATTTCAATTGATATGGCAAGCGATAGAGAATTTACAGGAGCAGGTTAATAATTTAGTAGAAAGGGTAGATTCTATTGGTTCTGGAGGAAAAAGGTTGATGGTTGTAGATGCAAATGGAGAAGACGTGGGGTATTTGATTGACTATACAACTATGTTAACAAATGAAGATAATATTATTATGAGAGTATATGATCCTAAGTTAAATTTATTTCTTCATTATAGTTATAATGGTCAGAATGAACATGATTACAATTCTCAAATGGATTGGGACTTTTATTATACTGAAGAAGGGTGTTCTGGTGAAAAATATGCATCTATTGGGAATCCTTATACAATATTTTATGGGCCAGACCAGTTGTTTTATAGAAGTATTGGAGAAGTAGGATACAATGTTCCTACTAAGAGTTACCAGAATGGTCCAGATAGTAGTACGTGTCATCCACATGAGAATGACCCACCGTACGAGAGGGTATTATCCTTTGCAATGAAAATAGAAGAATTTACTCCTCCAACTTATGTTGGACCACTACACCTGGTTGAGAAATAAATTTTATTTACTTTTTCTTTATTTTTCCACAAAAACCGGATTTAATAAATAAGTTCATGGTATTGACAAATCCGATTCTGCTGTCCAAGAAGGTTTATTTTACCCAGAGCCCCCGCAATTTCTGCATAATCTTTTTGCTTTGCCTCCTTTTTAAGAGTCTTTTCTGCTTTAGATTCATACGTATCCTTTTGTTGATTATTTCTTCACTAATATGTTTGCCTCTGGCTTTATGAATCTTTTTTATTTTTTTAAAATCACTAATAAAATCTCTAAATCCGTCTCTGTAATCCCACCAATCATCATAAAAAGGATTCACAAAAAGATCGAATTTGATTAAATCTTTCCTAGAAATAGTTAAGTCTGGCGTAGTATAGCCGCTCTTTCTTTTCCACCTTTTTCTCATTCGGATTACCTCCGAACACCTTCGCGTTGGCCACTTGTCAAGCAAGCAAAGCGATTGCCCCTACGGAGCGTTTGTGTTCTTATGGTATCCTAGTCTTTGTTATAGAATCGGCCATTTTTTATATTGGTATAATCTTTATACCTTCTTCCTCTGGAATCATAGTTACTTCTTCATTATCCTTGAAGTGATACTTTTGCACCAATTCTTTAGGTATTCTTAATCCTAAGCTCATCCCCCACTTGGAAATCTTTGCATTAAACCTCTTCATAGCCCTATATTTTCCAGCAACATTATGTAATTGGTTCATATCCAAAATTTCTTCTCCACAATTATCACATCTAAAATATTTGTATTCAAATCCTTCTGGAGTTTTAGCTGATAACTCCTTCATATCTCCTTTACATTCTGTGCACGTCTTAAACGCTTTGCGTTTATTAGCACTGTCAAACATCTCTGATTTTTGAAGTTTTTTCATTTTGAATCACCTACAAAAATTTATTTTTGGAGGTGCCAGAAATCTCTTTGAAATCAAAGATTTCTAAGAGATACAAAAAATGCTATGCATGTTTTAGTATCTTTGATTTCTCAGCACCCTTGGTTTCGATTGTTACAATCTTTATTACAGTTCCAATAATTTGATCAACACAAATTACAGTAAATCTTTTGTATTCCTTATAAAATTTCAAATTATTTTTACCAAATCTTACTATCTTGCCTCCCTTAAGGGTCGCTTCGACCATATCGGGGGTTACTCCTCTTTGCATAGCCCTTATAAGAGCATGCCTTCTTATCTCAAATTCATACTGGGCGATATCCATGATAACTCTTAATATTAATTGATATCACAAGATATATTTAAACCTTTCGGTTTTATTATGTCATTTGGCAAAAAGTTTTTAATATAACTCCAATTTCATACACCCTATGAAAAAGCTAATATGGGCGATACTTTTTTTGATATTAATCAGCGGCTGCGCTCCTTTGACTGAAACAAAAGAATCTCAAATTCTAATGGGGACAACTGCTGAGATAATTGTTATTGATGAAGACACCCCTAAAGCAAATGAGTCTATTGCAGCAGCATTCGAGGAAATTAAGAGAATTGAGGATATTATGACTATTTATAATAATGAAAGCCAAGTTGGAGTTTTAAATAAGGAAGGTATTTTGGAGAATGTAGAGCCTGAGCTGGCTTATTTGATAAATATGTCGGGTTATTACTCTGGTCTTAGCGATGGCGCTTTTGATATTACTGTGCAGCCAATCCTTGATTTATACACCGAAAGCTTTAACGAGCTAAAAAGAGCGCCGACAGATGAAGAAATAAAAGAAACATCAACTCTGATTGGTTACAAGGGAATAATAATCAACGGCTCTACAATAAAGTTAAACAAAAAAGGAATGAAAATAACTCTTGGAGGGATAGCAAAAGGCTATGCAATTGATAGGGCAATTGAAGTTCTTGAAAAAAAAGGGATAAAGCACGCTTTGGTAAACCTTGGAGGCAATATGAGGGCAATTGGCTCTAAAATAGATGAGCCATGGAAGATTGCATTGGAAAATCCCAGGAATAAAGGAGATTATATAACTATAATAGACCTTTCTGATAAATCGGTTTCAACATCAGGCGATTATGAAAGGTATTTTAATGAGAATAAGTCATTCCATCATATCATCAATCCTAAAACCGGTTATTCAGCAACTGATCTTATTTCTGTTACAATCATAACCGATAAAGCATTAGACGCAGATGCTCTTTCAACGACAGTTTTTGTTCTAGGGCCTGAGAAAGGCCTTGAATTGATAGAATCTTTGGATGGTGTTGAGGGGTTGCTGATAACTAAAGACAGGAAAATCATCAAGAGCAAAGGATTTAATTACTGATATTACCACTGTAAAGTGAATAATAATAGAAAGGTTTATAAACAAATACATTTTGACTGGTTATTATGGAAAGAAAATTGGAAGTATTGGTTGTGGATGATGATCCTAGTGTACTCTTGTCCTTAACCAGAATACTAGAAAGAAGTGGCTGTAATGTAACTCCTGTAGAATTCTGTGCACAAGGTATTGAACTATTCCAAAAAGAACCAAACTATGATTTAGTATTTACTGACTTGAACCAACGTCCAAGCGGAGTTGACCTTATTGATGCAATTAGAGTTGTTAATGGTGAAGTTCCAATTTATGTTGTTACAGGAGGCGCTCCCGAAGATTTGAAGAAAGCAGCAAGAGATAAAATTGGTGAGGAACATTTAATCTGGAAGCCGGTTAGAGCACAGGTTATACAAAACGTTGTTTATAATGTAACAACTCCAACTATATCTTTATTTCATCGGGATTCTGATCTCTTAGGCTTATACAGGAATGAACTTGTTGGCAGCGGTTATTTTGTAGTTACACATCAAGTTAACGCAGACACCCAACCTGGGTGGGTTGTTGAACAAGTTATTAAAGATAACGCAGGTCTTGTATTTCTAGCTGTTAACTACAACACAGGCCCTCCTAAACATCAAGAGGGTTTTGAGGCAATGGCAGCATTAAAGAATGACGAAGTCGCCACCAAATATGTTCCTGTTGTTGTTGTGTCAGCTGATCCACAAAGATATGCAGATATATTGGCGCTTTACAAAGCTCGTGGGTGCCTTGAGGTTGATCCTCATAAGCCGGATAATGTTGTAGAAGTTGCAAAAAGATATTTGCCAGTTAAACCAATTCAATCATAATCCCGCCAAGTATGGCCGCATTTTGTGCATTTTAAGAATTTAGTTTCAGGCTCATCACCTGCTCTTGTCTGGACTAACCAGAATCTTGCTTCTTTATTGCTGCATTTAGGGCATTCTATCTGAGTTATAGGCAATGTTTCAAATTCGCCTTTCTCAATTACCTCAACAGCTTTTTCCTTTTTAGAAATTGTTTCCTTTAATGTGGCGGATTCCAATTTATTTGTCTTATAGCCGCAAGAACAGCCAAGCAATTTCTTGCTGTCTTCCTTTTTTGGCATCAGTATTGAGCCGCACTTTGGACAAAACATTTTTTACCTCACAATTAGCTGTACTAATTCAACAAACCATATCTTGATATAACCTAAAAGAGGTATCTTGAATAATGCAACGCCAATAACATCCTCTTGATTAATTCTTGTTTCGTCTAGATCAATGGATTTTATTGAATCTTTATTATTATCCCCTTTTGTATGGAAATAATAAGCATTATTTTCCTGCCAGATTTTCACAACTCTGTGTATTATTGGATCAGGCCTGCTGTTTCTAAAAACAATTACATCACCTATTTTTATATCTTTTGGTTCTTTCCCATGAAGCATAATAATATCTCCGCGATTAAAGCCATTGACAAATGAAAATGCCTTGAAATTGTCTTTTAATATGCCTTTGCCAAAATACCAATCTTGATTTTGCTCCCACCAGTTATCAAAATTTGAATCATGCTCCATGCTGGAAGAGACAACAGCAACAATTGGGTAGCCAGTGCCAAGAATAAAGCCTAATCCTGGGTAAACTATAAATTTGATAAGAACAAACGCCAATATTATGTTAACAATCCAACTCCATATACTGTCATCTTCCCATATAAAATACCAAAGCTGCTTCAGAAGCTTTTTTAGCTGCATACAAGAAAAATTCTGGAATTAGTATAAAAAACTATCTATTGGTTTATCAGTTGGCGGATTCCAATTCTTTGATCTTTTCTTTTATATTCTCGATTGTTTTTAGATTGTCCTGCTGTGAGAGCAAACTGCCGCATTCTGGGCATTTGTATTCAAATTCTGATGCCTGGTCAAAATCAAGCCTTGCGCATGCCTGAGGGCATATAAAGAAGGAGTTTTTGTTGGCTTCTTCTCTTGTTAGCTGTTCCTTTAACTTTTCAAGTTTTTTCTTTTTTGTCTGGCCAACAAGCTCTTTAATGCGCTTTTTATTGAATGTCCAATAGCTTATATACCATCCTTTCTTTTTGTCCTTTCTCCTGACATAAGTGGTTATATTATGGGTGTTGAGCCTGTAAAGGATGTTTCTGGTCTTCTGCATATCTAATTTAACTTTATCTGCTATTATGAATTCAGAGATATTCTTCCTGTTTTTTAGAAATTCAATTATAGGAATGCTGTCTTCTCCTACAACTTCGCTTACTATTTCAGTTATTCGTTTGTTAGTCAATGCCATTTTAGACTCTTACAGCTATTGCCCTCTTGTCAAAAACACTGGTCAGAGACCGGTGGAATGAAGCGAAAGCTTAATCCTTGCCTATAAGGACCAGTGGTTTTTGAACATGCTCAGAAATTTTCCACAATTCAAATGGGTTTTGGCTTTCAGCCACCAGTTACAAACTGGTGGAAAATTTCTGACATTTTACAATTAAACCCCAACGTCTTAGCTAAACTTTTTTTTGAAAATCTTCAATGAGACAACTCAGAGAAGGAGCCATTATTTGGCTCTAATGTATAGTTTCTGGAAGTACTAATATTTAAATCTTTCGGTTTTTTATTCACTCAAGAGATACTACAAAACAAGAAGAAGGGCTAAACTGTCGTTTACTGGGTTAGCTCATCCCCCATTCTCGCAGAATTAAACGCTTCATCAACCTTTTGGACAGGGCATCTTTGCTGCATTATTAGATATTGGCGTATTTGGTTGGGATCATATCCTTGCTTTGTGTAATATTCGATGTAATTCCGTAAGTTAATCACATAAGGATCCGTCTGTTGCGGTTGTGGCATAATCGCTGGTTTAATCGCTGTAATCGCTGGCTTAACTGGAGGTTTCTTCTTTTTGGATATTAATGTAAAGGAAACAAAAGTGACTAAAAGAAAAACATTTACAGCAAGGGAGACTATAAAAGGAGTATTGATTTTTTTAGGGCTTAGTTGCGTAATTTCTCCTTCCTGATTAATGGGATTGGAGCCATTATCTGGAGCAGGGTTGTTCAGATTGTTATCTGCACCAGAATTACTACCCATTATTTGAGGCAGAGGGTTAAAACTGTCCTGTACAGGATTGTTAAGATCAGAATCATTTTGCTGAGCAGTTTGATTTAGACAAGGATTACAAGGGCCTCCGCAATCAATGCCTGTCTCATTTCCGTTTTTTGTTCCATCAAAACAAGATTCATTTGTTTGCTGATCCAAGCTGTCTGGCGAATTGCTGTCATTATTTCCAGTGCCTCCAGAATTTGTATAGGCTACAGCATGTATTATGGCTAAAGATAATAAGAATATAGTAAATGATATTAAGATTAATGCCCCTCTTTTTTGCATGATCGGAGTTATGAATAAGAAACCTTATAAATTTTGCCATTTTTCTTTATCTTGGTGATCATAATGATAGACAAAGCAATCAGGAAAGTTGAAACTGGCGTCCATATTGTTACAACAAAGCTTGGAGATAAATTGAATGGGTTAGCGGTTGCATGGGTGAGCAGAGCGTCAATGCAGCCTCCGATGGTTATGATAAGCGTTGGAAAAACAAGATACAGCCATGATTTAATCAAAAAAAGCAAAATATTCGCAGTAAATGTGTTAGGGCAAGATCATATTGAAGTTGGAAGGCATTTTGGAATGCAGTCAGGGAAGAATGTTGATAAACTCAAGGACATTGAATTTGAAGCAAAAGCAACAGGAGCACCAATCATAAAAGACTGCATTGCCTGGCTAGACTGCAAGGTTGTCAATGAATGCGATGCAGGCGACCATACAATTTTTGTTGGAGAGGTTGTTGATGGAGAAGTTTTGAGTGATGAAGAGCCGATTATTTATAATAAGGGAGATTTTTATTGATGTGAGTTATCAACATATCTCAGGCAATTTGGACTGCATTGGCACTCTCTTTCGATTTTGAATGGCGCTATTCTTCCAGCATCTTTTAGCCTATGAAGTTCAGGCACCATCTTATCTCTAACATCTTCAGGTCCCATAAGAGCTATATAAATCCTTGAAATATACTCCAAGCCTGCAGGCAGACTAAGTCTCCAATCTATTTGTACATGAAATGGGATTTGGTATTCAGAATCTTTTGGAGTATAAAACCATTGTTCATTATTGGGTAACTGTGAGCCCATTGCTGCATGGCATCCATGCAAGATATCACTAAATCCATTTAGTTCTTCTTCAGCTAAATCCATAGGCGTACTTCCTTTACTTTTAGAAAATATTACAATTGCAGGATTTGTTGTTCCTATTGCAGCATAAGCGATAGCATGCTCATTTTCAGCAAAAACAAGATTATGCTGGCTGTGAAGGTTTACTCCTCTGCTATTAAACACATTAGGGTCTGATGCAACAAGTGCCACAAGGCCTTCTATATTCTCACCCCATTCATCATTGCCAACTAATTGTTTGTGGAGATGCTTTACTGATGCGCCGGCTGCGTCAAGCCAATTTTGGAAGACGTTTACAAATCTAACATACCTATTATTTTCATATATATCACTAAGTGCTCCAATAGCGTATTTCATATATTCAAAATGCTCTCTTGGAGTGAAGTCACCTGATGAGTGCAATTCATGCTGATATGTTGCTCCTTCTCTAAAATGCCTTCTTGGGATGATCAGTTCATGTGCTCCTGAGAAAAATGCATCTGCAATTAGAAGTTTCTCTTCTTCGCTAACTTCATCAGGGTTTCTCCCTGAGCTTTTTAATTTGGGATTAACTACACCAATTACTGGTTTACCTGCAATCATTCCGCCAATAAGATGCGCTTTACCCATATCTGAAGCTAGATATCGCTCTTCCCATTGCCTATTCCTGTCAGATGGTTCATAATGATAATTCATCCCCCAATACCTAAAAGGAACTATTTCAAATAGATTAGGTATTCTTCTGAATTCCCAATTTTGATCAGTCAGAACTTGGTCCGGATCTAACCTTGGATGGACAATATATTCACCGTCTCTTGACAGGACTCTGCTTTTTTCAGGAGGAGTGGTATGTTCATTTCCGGGGCAAAAAAAGCAAGGTATTTCTGGGCTTATGGGCTGCTTCTCTCTCGGTTCTGCAGGAAACCTTGCTGCCCTTTCTTTGTTCACCCTGACAACCGTGCCAGTGAAAGGATCCCTCATTTTTATTGTGCCATCTGGAAGCTGCATATAACAATCTTTATAACTGCCATCTTTTGCCATAACTCTCCCCCCAGCATGAACAATTAACCAGTGTGAATGGGGTTGTCTATTTAAATATTTCTTAGTTTAATCACTACAAAATGGATAATGTTGTTTAGTCACGTTTATCACATCAAATCCAAAACCACATACATTTAAATATCAATCAATATTAAATCAGGAATATGGGTAATGAATTAATACTGAAATATGCTTTGCAGAATGCTGTAAAATACAATGGAAAAGCTAATCAGGGAGCGGTTATTGGGAAAGTATTGCAGGAAAATCCTGACCTTAAAAAGGATATTGCAGAGTTAGCAAAATCTGTTTCTCAAGTTATAAATGATATTAGTAAGATCCCAGTTGCAGAGCAGAAGGCAAAATTGATGAAATTAGCGCCTGAATTACTGGAGGAGAAAAAAGAACAGAAGAAAGAGATGCTTGAGCTAAAAGATGTTAAAGGAAAAGTGGTAATGAGGTTTGAACCTTCTCCATCTGGGCCATTGCATATTGGCCATGCTTATGTTTTAAGCTTGAATTCTGAATATTGCAGAAAGTACAAAGGGGAGATGATCTTAAGGATCGGAGACACAAATCCAGAGAATATTTACAAGCCAAGCTATAAACTGATTGAAGAAAATGCAAAGTGGATCACTAAAAATAACATCAGCAAAGTGTTTGTGCAGTCAGAAAGATTGGAAATCTATTATAGATACATGGAAGAGCTTATCAATCTTGGAAAAGCTTATGTCTGCACCTGTGACCAAGATGGGTTTAAAGAGATGCTTCTAAAATCAATAGAATGCCCTTGCAGAAGATTAGATGCGAAAGAAACAATGAAAAGATGGAAGAAGATGTTTAAAGAGTACGAAGAAGGAGATGCTGTTGTAAGGATTAAAACAAACTTAAATGATAAAAATCCTGCGATGAGGGATTTTCCTGTTTTCAGGATTAATGACAGCGAGCATCCAAAAGCAGGAAAAAAATACAGGGTATGGCCTTTGATGAATATGGCTGTTGCTGTTGATGACATTGAGATGAAAGTAACGCACGTGATAAGGGCAAAAGACCATCATGATAATTCCATCAGGCAAAAGTATATCTATGAGTATCTAAACAAGAAATTTCCAGAAGCATTATTTGTCGGCAGGATTAATTTTGAGGATATGCAGGTCAGCTGCTCCAAAACAAGGCCTTTAATAGAAGATGGCACTTACTCTGGCTGGGATGATATAAGGCTGCCTTTTTTGGATGCTTTAAGAAGAAGAGGTTATCAGCCAGAAGCTTTTATCAAATATTCCCTTGATGTTGGAGTCAGCTTAAATGATAAAAAAGTAAGCAAGAAAGAATTTTTTAAGATAATTGACGCTTTTAACAGGGATGTGATCGAGCCAATAGCAAACCGCTATTTCTTTGTCTGGGATCCTGTTGCAATAAAGATTGACAAGGCTCCAATGCTTGATGTCGAGCTGGATTTGCATCCTGATAACAAGAAAGGAGGGAGAAAATTCAAGACTAATGATGAGTTTTATATCACAAAACAGGATTTTGAACTGATTAAGGATAATAAGCTATACAGGCTGATGGATTGCTTGAATTTCAGGAAGATGAAAGGAAAGTTTGTTTTTGATTCTTTGGAGTATGAAAAGTATAAAAAAGAGGGTGAAAAGATAATCCATTGGCTGCCGAAAAATAAGCTAAGTGCAGTGGAGGTATTGATGCCGGATAAATCAATCCGCAAGGGGATTATTGAAAGCTATAACCTGAATATTGGCGATGTCTGCCAATTTGAGAGATTTGGATTTGTGAGGCTAGACAGCGAAGATAAATTCTGGTTTACCCATAATTAAGGAGGTGCAAAAATGGCTGACTCATTGGTTGTAAGGACTCAGATCAAAAAGAGGATAGGGGAGCTTAATCTAGCGGGCGATTTTATGCCTATTTTGAACAGTAAGGTAGAAGAGCTGATAAAAAAAGCGATTGAAAGGGCAAAAGCAAACGGAAGAAAAACAGTGATGGGAAAGGATGTTTAGCTTAGTTTTTCTACATCCCTGATCTTTTTCTCTATCTCGTCGATTCTTCTTTGTCTAGCTGTTTTGATCTCCATAAGGTTGGTTACTTCAGACCTAAGAAATGATAATTGCCTGCTTAGCTTTTCTATCCTGGATTTGTTTTCTGACAACTGGATATCTCTGCTTCTTTTTGTTGCTGCCAGCTCTTTTTCCATTCGTTTCAGTTTAGATTTCAATTCTCTGACTGTTGATGATTCCTTTCTTCCTACTCTCGATAGTTTCGATTCCTTATCCAGCACATCAGATATTCTTTTCTCTAATTTTTTTATTTCTTTTTCAACTTTGCCTTTCTTGGACTTTTCAGAAATTCTTCTTATTTTGCCGATTTGATTTTTTAGATTTTTATTTGCGGTTTCCTTTTCCTGATAGTTTCTAGTGACTACACAGATATGCCTAAAAAAATTTTTTAATTTCTGATGACTTATTTTAGAAGGATATTCCATTCTTCAAAAGAAGCTTCTTTTAGGTCTTTCTGTGGGTGGCGGGAAAGCTCCTAATGGCGTTGGTATTGGCTCAGGCATTTCCATTGGCCTTGGCCCAAATGATGGAGCAGGCCCTGGCGGAGGCATTGAAAACTGGGCAGGCATTACATTTTGCTCTTGCTCAGATTGTTGAGTTTCTCCTTTTATCATGTCAGCTACTGCTACAATGCCTTCTGCTATTGTTTTGTTCTGGTCGATTAATTCGTCTAGCTTATTGTCTATTTCGGCCAGTATCGCAGATGAATCAGAGCTAACTCCTTTTTCTTCTAATCTCATTTCTTCTGCTGCTGACTGAAACAGATTAAGCATATTCTCCATTGTTTTTGAGAGATTTGCGATAGAATCCGCTAATTGCTTTGAAGAGCCATCTCCCATTTTTTGTTTAAGATCGGAAATGTCTTTTTTTAAAGAAGAAACCTCTCTGTAAGGGAGAATTTCGTAAGGTTCATCCGCCATTTAATCCACCTCTTTTTTTATAGCTATAATTAATTATAAACAGCTAATGATTGTTTATGTTTATAAAACTTGTGGTTTAAAAAGATTGGGGAGAAATTATGATTTTTATTTTTTGGAATACATAACCCGTATTATCTCTCTACCTACTAAGTTAGATTGATTGATTCTGATTTTATTATTTTTTTTGTCAATTTTTGTATCCGGATGTCTATCTAAACTGATAACCTCAGAAATGGAGGGATTTTCTCTGGTTATGTGTAACTTGTATTTTTTCAAACTAAATGGGAATTCTATTTTGATTTCGCAATTATGAGTTGGCATTAAAAAAGAATATTCAAATTCATCCATGTTTTGATACTTTTTGTTAAAATCATTTAGCTTATCTTCTGGAATAGGTATTGTAAGGTCACTCATACAGAGAGGGTATTTAGTTATAACTGTGAATACATACTTTTTTCCTTTTTCTAGTTTCTTTCTAACAGTAAAACAAACGTCGCTATCATCACAATTTTTTACTATTTCTTTATCTGAATTAGGATCAAATATTTCAGTAAGATTTTCTCCCTCACATTTAATCATAGTAACTTGAGGGGGTTCATCCTCTCCAGAACCCCTAAAGAAGACGTAATGGATGTTTTCTCTTTGAGGCACCATCTCAATAATTTCCTCTGAGATCAGCCCTAGATTAGAATGTTTACTTTTGTTAGTTTTTACCAGTCTATTCTTTATGATCCTTTTTACTATATTAAAATCTTTATGATAGATCAAATTGACCATGCTTGGGTAAAATCTTGTGGTGGTGTCTTCGATACCTAAAATTTTCCTTAAAACTTTTTCAATTTGCTTATATAGTATCCTATCTTTGTAATAGTTGATAGTCAATTCAAATAAGATAGTCACAACACCAATTTGCCATAAGAAATCAATTCTGTATAAGTATCCAGTGATTATTAGAAAGAGCGAAACGAAATAAATCAGAATTTTGTGGTATTTGATAAAAAAATCGATTTAAATCGCCTCCTCTATCCATGTTTTGCTGGCATATTAATCACCTCTTTATGTTTTTTCAAAAACAATATAAGTGCTGTTCTTTTTAAAACTTTCGTAAACGTGTGTACTGTAGACTATAAATAAACTGAAACGATAAGAGATAACATAGAAAATAGGTATATTACAAATTGCTAAGACCACATCAAGCATTGGAACGGCAAACACCAGCACAAAGAGCAAAGATTAATGAAAGCGATTTATGGAAGGATTTATTACAGAAAGCAGTAAATCAGCCGATACTTAACAGCCGAAGTTTAACGGCCACAGATTAACCAACACCCAATAACAGGAAATGTTATATAAGGTAACAGATTAACTTCTGACCAGTATGTCTTCAAAAAAAGAGCAGATAAAGAAGGAAATTTTAGATTTAATACACCAAGCCGCGGATATAGAGAAAGCAGAGTTAGAAAGCTATAATGAACAAAAGGAAAAACAACTTGTATTGCCTAATAGTGTGATAGCTTACCAAAAATGGTACACTAAATCCCTTTCTTTAATTAAGCAGATTGCTCCTGAAAGATTTGAGGAATTTATTTTACAATATGAAGATAAAAAGCGTAAGGATATTGGGGGTGCTACTTATACTATTAGCGATTACCTACTTGGTTTAGAGGTAACAAGCCCATATAGTGGTAGAAGGATTTTTGATCATTTTACGGTTTATCAAGAACCACCAGTCAATAGACATGGTGGTATGTTAGAAATTTAGTCACA
>CAZKBD010000014.1:0-28270 GCA_964550945.1 uncultured Methanosarcinales archaeon | reverse complement strand
GCAAAATGACCGTCGCCTGCCATTTTTGTTGTTAAAATTTTTTAAAAAGAGGTTTCATGTTTAGCCTACTAAAGGCATAAATTTATTAATCTGAAGGAATTTTATTCAACAAAATGTGGTTCAATGACAGGTATTTTATACCCCCTTCATCAACAGGGATAAATGGAGAGGCAATTCGAACTAGGCCCAGCTCTTTCACAATTAGCGCTGAAAAGGAATTTTCCAATGCTAAATCATTCACCATAAGCGGAGAAGAAAAGAGATGATCTTCCCTTGTGTAGACCTGATGGATGGTCAGGTTGTCCAGCTTGTCCAGGGAAAAAGAGAAAACTTAGAGATTGAGATAGCTGATGTGTTTGGCCTGGTAAAAGATTTCTCAGAATTTGGCGAATTGCAGGTTATTGACCTGGACGCTGCAATGGATAACGGAGATAATCTTGATCTAATAATCTCTATATGTAAAATGGCTAGATGCCGGGTTGGCGGCGGAATAAGGACAGTTGAAAAAGCTGAGCAGATGATAAAAGCAGGAGCAAAAAAAGTGATTTTAGGCAGCGCAGTGTTCAAGGACAATAAGATAAGCGTCAATTTTTTAAAAGAATTGAACAAAAAAATAAAAAAAGATAAGATAATAATATCAATAGACTCCTTAAATGGCAATATAGTGACTAAAGGCTGGACCAACGACACAGAGATCAAGACAGAAGACGCAATAAAAACATTAGAGCCCTATTGCTCTGAATTCCTCTATACTTATGTTGACAAAGAAGGCACTTTGCAGGGAATTGACATTCCATTGATTAAAAGGTTGAAAAAACTAACCAAGAACCAGCTAACTGCTGCTGGCGGCATTAATTCAATTGAGCAGATTAAAGAACTGGAAAGTATTGGTGTGAATTCTGCACTAGGGATGGTGCTTTATACAGGCAAAGTCAAGTTAGAGGATTTGAAAGGGATTTAGTTTTGGTTGAGATTGGGGGTATTTAATTAAATTTTCACTTTAACGAACAAGTTGGGAGCTCGGGTGGATAAAAATGTTTATATACAAGCACGCTTATTAAAATATAAAAGATGGTGAATAAACAACTAGTCGATTATGTCAGGAGTCAAGAAACGCAGGGCTATTCTTCTCAACAGTTATACAACTATTTAATACAGCAGGGCTACAATCCTAATGAAGTAAAAGAAGCAATAGACTTTGTTAATAAACCACAAACTTCAAGTTTGCCTAGTAAAAAATTTATTTGGATCGGAGTATCTGCTATTGTTGTTATTACCCTTATTGTTGCATCCTTTTATTTCTTAACAAGACCTATTTGTAGTAATGATTTAAAATGTGACGATAATAATGTTAATACACTAGATATTTGTATAAATCCTTCTGAAAGAATATCAAAGTGCCTCAATGCACAAGAAACCCCATTGAGTGATATAGAACAAGAAATCACAATAAACCAAAAAGAAACCGTTTCTTTTAAAATGATTGACGAAGATCACTTGATTGAAGTTGAAGAAGTAACAGCCAATTCAGCAACTATTAATGTTTATTCAGAACCAAAGAAGCTTACCTTAGATGTTGGACAATCTAAAGAAATTGATGTTAATAACGATGGGCTTAATGACTTATACATAAAACTTGTAAGAATTACCGATGGAAAATCAATCTTTGAAATTAAAAGTTTAGAAAAATCCAGTAAATTAACCTTAGAAATAATCAGTTCTAAAACAACATATCAAATGGCCGAACCAGTTTCTGGAGAGTTCAAAATTGATTATTCAGGTAAACCATTTAATGGTGTGGCGTTATACATCTATTCAAAAGGGGGTGTTGATACGAAATACTATGCAACAGTGAGAGGCAGTATTTCGTCAAATAATATAAATATGATGAAAATTGCTTTTAAAGCATTTAGACTAGATGAGTATGGTTATTCTGGAAGTACTGATTATTTTTATAATGAAGGAGATTATTATTATACAATATCTGTGTATGATTGTGAAAGTGTTACGTTTAAATTAAATAAAGATTGTTCTAAAATAGAAGGAGAAGAACTAACAAACGTAAACCCTCTCAAAACTGTAACAAAAACAATCAAAGTTCAGGGTGGAGTGAACCCTTCTGAATGTAGAGGAAGTAAAGATTGTAAAAAAATATGTGCTGATTGTAAAGACGGAACTCAAATCTGTGAACAATCAAGTGAGAAGTGTATGGACTGCTTTATGGACACCCAATGCAAATCAGGTTATAAATGTAAAAATAACAGTTGTGTAGCTTGGGAATGTGATACAAATGTAGATTGCAGTGATAATGATGTTTCGACAAAAGATAATTGTAGCAATTTTAAATGTTCACATGCAAAAATTGCAGATTGTATAAATAATGATTTATATTGTCCAACAGGTTGCGATGCAAATAATGATAATGATTGTACCAGTAAATGTGGAAGTCAAATTATCAACTGTGGGACTAGCGAGTTAGCTAATGACTGTTTCATAAATGCCGCAAAAGATTGTTGCCCTGCAAAGATTGTTACAGAAACTAAGTTAAATTTATTTGGTGTGATTATTGATTCTAAATCTTACAGAGAAATAAAAAGTTTACAGGCTGAAAGATGTGTTGTCTACCAACGTATAGATGATTACTCTATTGATTATCCACCAGAAACACGACAACGAATGTTGGATAGTGGAATGACAGAAGAACAAATTAACCAACAACTTGCTCAACAGAACCAACAGACTCAAGATATGATAGGTAAAGATAGCACCTGTAAATACCCCATTGCAGAGTTAGTAACTAAACTTGAAGAAGAAAAACAGGGCAGTTTTTCAGGATCAACAGAGGATGTTATAAAGTATCAATGTACTGGAAGTATGTATGGATAAGCGTAGTATTCTAATTACTGGTTTTATTATTAAACGAGCCCCACCTATAAAATATTATCAAATTTGCCAGTAGCTAATCAATCATGCCATTAGGTGACCACAAAATAAGAAAGATTTATAAATGTGGGCACCTACTAGGGTTATATGTATCTGGAAAAAAGAAAAGCTGGAAAGAATGTAAAATATTATCTTGTACACTCTTACAGAGAAAAAAATAAAGTGCGCAAGATACGAAAATATCTTGGCCAGAACTTAACTAAAGCGAAGCTCGAACAGGCGGAAGAAAAAGCAAAACAGCACCTAAAAAAGCTGTTAGAGGAGATAACCACAGAAGTTTTTCTTTTCACGCTGACAAAAAATCAAATAATAAGATTAAACAGATACAACAACCAGATAAAGATTGCCCATCTGAGCGATGAAGAATGGAAAAAGTTTACTGAAGAGTTTACTTACAACACCAATGCCATCGAAGGATCTACCATACAGAGAGATGAAGTCCCAGAAATCCTAAAAAAGCATAAAACTTCAGACCCAGAAGAGATAGAAACAAAGGGCGTTGCAAAAGCAGTCCATTTTCTCAAGAGCACAACAGAAGACTTATCTGTTGATTTAATAAAAAAACTGCATAAGCTTTGCTTTGATGGCTCTAAAGAGTTTGCCGGGAAAATAAGAACCGTTGAAATTGTAATAAGAAATTCAAAAGGGGAGATTCTGCATAGAGGTGTTCATTCCTCACAGCTTCAACCTGCCTTGGCCAATTTAATCTCTTGGTATGAGGAAAACAAAACTAAATTCAAGCCGCTGGTCTTGGCAGCAATTATTCACAACCAATTTGAGTACATACACCCATTTCAGGATGGAAACGGCAGAGTAGGCAGATTATTGCTAAATTATATGCTGCTAAAGAACAATTATCCGCCAATAAATATCTCTTTGGAAGACAGAGCAGAGTATTATGCTTCCTTGCAGGAATACCAAAAAAACCAAAATCTTAAGCTAACAGTAAAGTATCTGATTAAGCAGTACAAGAAAACCCTAAAGAGGGTGACCACAAAAAGCAAGAATAAGTAAAATGTAGCCACCTAGTTTAATTTAAGATAATCCACCCATTGGACACTGGACATGCACGGATAAGCTATTTAAATAAGCTCTTTCTCATAATAAAGAAAAAAGGTGGCCAATGGCCAAAAGCACCTGGTTGAAAACCAAGTTGATGTTCACCCGAACGTCACACGTTCAAATCAATACAGGAAATCCCGTCCCTGCCGCACAATATGATAAAAACAGGCCTAGTCAACCTCCCTTTACATCCTGGCTCAGCGCCACCTTGGCTGTTCAAGAGAATGGTCAATCTAAGCGGAGCAATTTCCGATATCATTATCAGTGAATTTGGCACTGATGAGCTGATCAGAAGGCTAAGCGACCCTTATTTCTTCCAATCATTAAGCTGCGTCATAGGATTCGACTGGCATTCAAGCGGAACAACTACAACAACATGCGGCGCTTTGAAAGAATCCTTAAACAAACTAAACATTGGAATAAAAATAGCAGGAGGCAAAGGAAGAGCATCAAGAAAAGCTCCAGAGCAGATAGAGGATATTGGAGAATCTTTCTCATTATCCACACAAAAAATAAATCAGCTAGTTTATTCATCAAAAATGTCTGCAAAAGTTGATAATACTTTAATCCAAGACAATTACCAGCTTTACCATCATTGTTTTATTTTGAATGAAAAAGGAAACTGGGCTGTTGTGCAGCAAGGGATGTTTGATAAATACGCAAGAAGATATCATTGGCTTTCAGCTAATGTAGACAGCTTCATAACAGAACACCCTATCTGTGCAGAAAAAAAAGAAAAAGATGTGCTAGACATGACTGCTAAAGAAAGCGAAGAATCAAGAGAGATAAGTTTGGATTTAATCAGAGACAATCCAAAACATCTTGAAAAATACATAAAACAACCTCAAAAAACATTAACCAACTTTGAATCCTTCACAATGTCTCCAAGGCATGATATAATTGATATGAACAAGAAGAACATTGAAACACTGCAAAAAGCATACGAAATCCAGCCAAGAACTTACGAAGAGCTAGTCGCAATAAAAGGAATTGGCCCAAAAACAATAAGAAGCTTAGCTTTAATATCCGACTTAGTTTATGGAAAGCCAGCTTCCTGGAAAGACCCTGTTAAATACTCATTTGCCCACGGCGGTAAAGATGGCATACCTTATCCGGTTAACAAAAAAGTCTATGATGAATCAGTAAATATACTAAAAGACGCTTTAAACCAATCAAGATTAGGAGACAAAGAAAAAATTTACGCAATAAACAGGCTAAATTCTTACTAAAACAGCAAATTATTTAAAGCCGCATTCAGGATTATACCTAAATGTTTAGGAGAACTGCAAACCACAGAAGTTCATTAAAGCTGATAGGCTATGAAGATATCCTAATAGGAATAGTTCTTGGCGTGTTTATGATTGCTTACTCAAATCTGTTCTTCACTATCCCTAACATTAAGGTGTTATTGCCAATAACCTTAGGATTGTTCATCATATTAGCCTTATTAGATATTGTTCATGAGCTAAAGACAATGATGCACGATTTCTTTTTTACAATCCTTGCATTAATAAGCAATGCTATTGAGATTTTTATATCATTAGTCTTCATATCAAAGCTGGGTTACCTGACTCTGCCCTATATAACTGAGTACACGCCTTATTTAGAGGCGCCAACAAATATTTTTTTCGCCGGTTTATTCATAGTCTTAGTCAACATATTTTGGTTTTATGCTTATCATTTTATGAGGTAAAATGCTGCAGGAATTAATAATACCGTTTCTCACCATCGGCCTAGCTGAACTTGGCGATAAGACTCAGTTGGCAATTTTATGCTTAGCTGCAAAAACAAAGAAGCATTTGCAATTGCTTTTAGGGGCTATTTTAGCGTTTATTGTTGCAGATGGTATAGCAATTTTATTAGGGGACTTCATAACAAATATTATCCCTATTAGTTATATAAAGGCAGGAGCAGGAATAATTTTCATAATTGTAGGGCTGGTAATTCTGCTAAAAAGCAAGGAAGAAGAGAAAAAATGCGACTTAAAACAGCCATTTTTATCTGGCTTCAGCCTAATACTTGTTTCTGAATTTGGGGATAAGACCCAGTTAGCAGCTGCATTGTTTGCCACAAAATATAATCCTACATTAGTCCTTATTGGCGTTGTAGGAGCAATGGCTTTATTATCAGTCATTGCAATCTACTCAGGAAAATTTATATCCAGCAGGATAAAGCCAAAGGTAGTCCACACCATAAGTGGAGTCCTGTTCATAATCATAGGAATAGCAAGCTTTTTCTAATAAAGTGAAAGATTTTTATGCTGCATATCATTCAAAGAATATTAAAGAAAAGGAATATCCTTCCAACAACTCCGCCGACAACAACTGCAAGTACAATTGTGAAGAAGGATATCAACAGGCTGCTTTTCCAGCCGAACTCATGCTTTAGAACAGCAAAGGTTCCTAAGCATGGAAAGTATAGTGTAACCACTAGCGCAAAAATGAATATCTGCAGAGGGCTCATAAAATTCAGGAGCAAAGAACTGCCGCCTAAAACAAATAATAATTCAAGCGCCAACTCTTTTCTCAATATTCCATAGATAAGCGTGATTCCAGCTACTGCTGGCAGCATCAGCCATTTTCCTATGACAGGCTCAAAAGGCTTGGTTATTATTTCCAAGAGCCCATAAAATTTCATTATGCCTAAGATAACACTTCCAATTATAATCAAAGGAAAGGCAATCACAATAAAATCCTTAACTCGCAGCCACGTCTTTATGAGCACATTTTTCAGATATGGCCTCCTGTACTCAGGCATCTCCATTATCAATCCTTCAGATTCTCCAGGCAGCATTCTGCCAAGGATGTGCCCAACCAAAAATATCAGCAAAAGAACAATCGCATATATCGCTAGAGCATACAAAGGCCCAATAAACTTTCCTACAGAGCCAAGGATGACTGCTGTTCTTGCTGAACATGGAATGAAGCAGATTAATATTGAAGTGAGTATCCTTTCTTTTTTGTTAGGCAATATTCTTGTTGCTAATACTGCAGGCACAGAGCAGCCAAAGCCAAGCATCATTGGAACTATTGCTTTGCCATGCAAATGCAGCTTATGCATCACCCTGTCTAATATATATGCCATCCTAGGTAAATAGCCTGTATCTTCGAGCAGTGCAAGCATTATGTAGAACACTGCAATATATGGCAATGCAATCTGTAATCCTGCGTTAATCCCGTCTAAAGACCATTTTAAAATCGCCCTTGCTAACTCTCCTGGAACATGTTCTATCGCAGGAATCAGCGGAGCTGCAATAAATCTGTTGAAAAGAGTTCCGAAAAGTGTGCTTAGATAATTCCCTAGATAAAATAAAGAAGAGAATAGGGCTGCTAATACAACAATCATTGAGAACACTCCAGTTACCGGTTCTGTCGTAAATCTGTCTAAGGCGTCTTTAAACCGTTTCTTTGTAATTTCCTGTTTAGTTACTTTGTTGGCAATCAAAGCAGCCTGGCCATGCCGCTCTCGTGATATTTCAGTGCTTAAGGAATGCTCCTTACTCAAGGAGGATATAATCTTCTTTAGTTTATGGATCTTTTTAGGGTCTTCTTGTTTTAACTCCTCCCATCGTTCACTATTCCCCTCTAACAAGCTGATTGATATTGCCCTCTTTGAGATATCTCCTCTTCCAACTAAGGGTGCTATCCTTTTTATTGCCCTCTCAATATGATCATCATATATAACCTCAAAAAAATTAGATTGTTGCCTACTGTCAATAAGGGTTGCTGTCTTATCTATCAATTTTTTTATGCCTGCTCCCCGTAGAGCATCTATAGGTAGAACAGGAACTCCAAGAAGTGATGAGAGCTTCTTATGATCAATGGACTTCCCTTTATCTTCTAGCTCCTCATAAAAGTTTAATGCGACAATAAGAGGCAACTTAAGCTCTAGAAGCTGTAACGTCAAGTAAAGGTTTCGCTCAAGCAGGTTTGAATCAACAACATTGATGATTACCTTAGGTTTTTTCTCAATAATATAATCAGTAGCAACCTTCTGATCATCAGTTGCAGAGCCAAGAAGGTATGTTCCAGGCAAGTCCACTACACTAAATACTTTTCCATTAAGGTTGCATTTGCCTTCTAATACATCAACAGTTGTTCCTGCATAATTTGATACTATAGTGGTTATTCCAGTTAAATGGGTGAACAAACAGCTCTTGCCTGTATTGGGATTTCCTACTAATGCAATATCCGCTCCAAGCTCTTTTCTCCCAAATTTATGGATATGCCCTCGTTGGGTATAGGAAGGATGGCAATTGATCCTCATTTTTTCTCCACAAATATCTTTGAGCATATGTCTGGGCCCAATGCAACTTCACTATCTTTTACTAGGATTATTAAAGGGCCATTGCCTAGCTTTCTTAATATCCTAATCCTTGCTTGGGGAACTAGCCCAAGCGAATTCAAAAGGTCAATGCAGCTCTTGTCTTTAGTAGTTGAGAACAGCACTTCTGCATCGCTCTTTTCCGGCAATTCGCTCAATTCAACTACCTTATTATTTTTAAGGGGGATAGGGTTGCCATCAGGGCAGATAATTGGCCTCTTTAGCATTTTATCAAGCTTATCTACAACCTCATCTGATAAGCTATGCTCTACCTTATGCGCTTCAGAGTGGAACTTTCCCTTTATCTTCAGGACATCATTAAAGAATACTTCAAGAAGCTGGTGTCTTCTGATTATTGCCCGCGCCTCTTCAATCCCATTCTTAGTGAGTGTTATTCCGCTATACCTCTCAAACACAACAAGTTTTTCTTTTGCCAGCTTTCGTATCATCTGTGATGCGCTTGGCTTTGAAATCTTCATGGCCTTTGCAATCTCAGTCAGCTTAGCTGCCCTGTTATTAGAGAATTGCAGCCGGTATATCTCTCCAAGGTAATCTTCTTTGCTGATGCTCATGAAGTTAGGTGCGCCTAACTTGTATATAAATCTTCCGAAAAAGGGAAAAACTTATAAATTATATAAAATTCCCAATAAAGAATGAGAAACCCCTATGTATTTATGGGCAATTTTAACCCGACTGCAGATGAGATGTCTCATTTTCTTTTAGCTACTCAGCGCCATGTAGAGCATGTAGAATATTTTCTTGCTCAATTAGGTATTTCAGGAGTTGACGCTCAAACACCCCATGATATTACTGGAGATGGTAATAAACTGGAGCCGTTAATACTTAAGGCATTGGCGTTAGACGGAAGGGCTCAAGAGAATGTTGGCAGTGCTGTACAGCTTCACCGTTTAGGGCAAGCACATCATAAGGTATTGGTGAATCCTAAGTTTTATGAAGAGCGTATGTTAGAGGTAGCAATTGTTGATATGGCTTGCGCAGCCCGCGAGAGCCGCAGCTATAATGGGGACCCTGGAAGTTATGGCACAATCACACAAGAGCTAACAACAAAATATCCTAAGCATTCTGAAGTTATTAGCGATGTTGTTAGAAGAATGCAGGAAGCAGCACCTCCAGACCTAACAAATGTTCAGACATTAGTTAATTTTCCAAATATGGGCATTCCAGAAGATATTCATAAAAAAATAGCTTGGCGATTTGACTATGTTGCTGAGATGCTGCGGGATAATCCTCAATACAGAAGCATATAATAAAAAGCCTTATTAATAAGTTCTTTTATACTTGATTATATGGCAGCAAAGATAATTGATGGCAAAGATATTGCTGAGCAGATAAGGCTGGAAGTCAAAAACAAGGTAAAGAAGCTTAAATCAAAGCCAGGCCTTGCTGTGGTGGTTGTTGGAAAGAATCCTGCTTCTCATGTTTATGTCAATATGAAGGAAAAGGCCTGCAAAGAAGCTGGAATGTACTCAGAAAAGTATGAGCTTGATGAAAACACGCCTGAAGAAAAGCTGCTAAAGTTAATAGACGATCTAAACCAAAATAAAAAGATTCATGGAATTTTAGTCCAGCTTCCATTGCCTGGCTACATCAATGAGCAGCTGATAATTGACAGCATCCTTCCTCATAAGGATGTAGACGGTTTAAGCCCTTTAAATCTAGGCAATCTTTTTATTGGAAAAAACATGATAATCCCTGCCACGCCAAAAGGGGTTATAAGATTGGTTGAGAGCACAGGCATCAATATTGAAGGAAAGCATGCTGTTGTTATTGGCAGGTCAAATCTTGTTGGCAAGCCGGTTTCTATATTATTGCAGCAAAGAGATGCGACAGTTACAATGTGCCATTCAAAAACAAAGCCTCTGGAAGAATACACAAAACAAGCAGACATTTTGGTAGTTGCAGCTGGAAAGATAGGAATGATAACAAAAAAGCACGTAAAAAAAGGCGCTATAGTGATTGACGTTGGCACAAACAAGCTGCCAGATGGAAGATTATGCGGTGATGTTGATTTTGATTCTGTAAAAGAAGTTGCTGGCTATCTAACCCCTGTTCCTGGTGGTGTTGGCCCAATGACTATTGCCTGTTTACTAGAAAACACATTAGAATGTTATGACCTTTGCCAAAGGTTCTTTTAGCCTACCATCTCAAGAAATAAAGCATATACATTGCTTGACAAATAAAATTCATTCTCCATCATTTGGTTTACAATCTTAATTGCTTCTTCTTTCTTTAACAGTTTTTGCTTTACTGCTTTCAAAATAACAAATAAGGTCCCATGAACCTCCACATCAAATATGTTGGCTATTTGAACGGCATCCCTATCATCAATAATTGCTATTTCTCTTTCCTGAATTGCCAAAGCTATTACCTCAAGCTCTGCCTTTGCAACTGTTGAAAATTTTTTAAGTGGATCTTTTAGGAGCACCCTCTTTATCCTTAACCAGCCATCATCAACCGCTTTTTTTACAATCACCGTCTCTGTATTGTTAGGATGTGTTATTATCTCATTATAAACAGAAAGCGGTATTTTAATCGTCTTAAACAACAACTTTAACAATTCCAGTTTTCCTACTTTAGCTAGATGAATTAAGGGCGAAGTGTTGCTAATGATCATTTTAAGCTTTAAAATCCCTTAATAAATCTTCTTTGGTGTAGTGTAAGGGTATTTTGTTTTCTGCCGCTATTCTTAACATATCAGCCAAGGGCAGCTGAGCCATTTCTGCTGCTCTTGCAAGGGATACCTCGTTCTTCCTGTATTTCTCTAAAGCTAACTCTAATTTTTCTTCCTTTACAGCTTTGGTTAGCAGCCTTCTGATCACAGCTGATTTGTCCAGTTTTTCAATTTTTGAAAAAAACTCTATATCTCCAGCCAATGAATCTTCTATTCTCGCAACAATGGGGGTTGTCATTTTATCGCCTGTTTACATTTTATATATATTGTAAACAAACCATATAAATCTTTCGATTTTTAAACAATCTTTTTATACTAACTTCTATTTATGTCTAATAATGGCAAACATAACTTTGTACTTAGATAAAACTGTTGAGCAGAATGCGGCTGTGTATTATGAGAAAGCCAAAAAGATAAAGAGAAAACTAGAGGGAGCTAAAGCTGCCCTGAATCTAAGCCTAAAAAAACTGGAAAAATTAGAAAAACAGAAAGAAAAAGAGACCAAAACAATTGCTAAACAAGAAGAAAGGAAAAAAGAGTGGTATGAGAAGTTCAGATGGTTTATCTCAAGTGATGGTTTCCTGGTTATTGGCGGAAGAGACGCAACTTCTAACGAGATCGTGATAAAAAAGCATACTGATTCAAATGATTTAGTGCTTCATACAGACCTGGCAGGCTCTCCTTTCTTTGTGATTAAAAGCCAAGGCAAAGAGATATCAAAAAAAACAATAGAAGAAACTGCCCAGGCAACTGCAACTTACTCAAAAGCCTGGAAGCTTGGCTTAAGCTATTTAGAAGTTTTTTATGTAAAGCCAGATCAGGTCAGCAAAAAAACAAAAGCAGGCGAATATATGGGAAAAGGCGCTTTTATGATCTATGGGGAAACAAAATATCTTAGGCCCAATATTGGCCTTGCAATCGGCATAAAAGATAACATGATCATTGGAGGCCCTCCTGACGCAATAAGATCCCAGACAGATAAGTTTGTTATTATTGAACAAGGCAAGGAAAAAGCATCTGACATAGCAAAAAAGATAAAAGCTAAGTTTGGCGGTGATATAGACGAAATAATACGGTTTTTGCCAAGCGGAGGCTATCAAATTGTTCAGCAAAAGTGAACAAAGATTGAAGTTTACATGCCAAGCTTGCGGCAGCTGTTGCTCCAAAATAAGAGGAAAACTATCCGAAGAAGAAGAGAAATTCTTGAAGGAGTATGGGTATGGCAAGATGCCCCTGGTGAATGTTGTTCCTCTTGAGAAGATTTCATTCCCCTTATGGGATTGGGAAGCGAAGAGATTCAAGAGATGGCAGAAAGAGGTTGATATTGACGCAAAAATAAAGCCCTCAAGGGTAGTTTTTGATTTGGACTCAAATAAAACAATAATTGTGACTTATTATATGGACTCAGACAGATGCCCTTTATTATTGAAAGACGGGAAATGCAGCATTTATAACAAAAAAAGAGCATATATCTGCAGGTTTTTCCCATTCCAAAGAACTCCCTTTCTTGATGCCGGAGCAAATCCAGGAGATATGTTCGGAACATGCCCGGCTATTGAGGATATTGTGCCATTCCTGCCAACTAGTAATCAAGAATTAATAAAATCGCTATATGATAGTTTCGGAGACAATTTTTTAAATGCTATACAGAATGACATAATAACAGAATGGGTCAATAAAACAGTGATAGATGCATGGAAAAAGCACAACAAGATAAGGCCAGCTATTGATTATCCACATGAAAAGCTCCTAAAGAGGATAGAAAACTCAGAAAAGATAGATTTCACTGACTTTTTAGTTGAAAATGGCATACACACCCAAGAAGAGATGGATAAGCTAATAAAAAGATTTGATGATTGTGAAGATGCAAAAGAGAAGATAAAGGAGTTTTTATAATGATCTCAACCCAACAGATGAAAGAGCTAGAAAATAACTGCGGCATCTCAAAATTCACACTGATGGAGAATGCAGGCAGAGGAATATATAAAATACTAAAGGACAAGTTTGATCTTAAAGACAAAAAAATCCTGATAGTTGCTTACCATGGCAATAACGGAGGAGATGGATTTGTTGCTGCTCATTATCTATCTGATATCTGCCTTGTTGAAGTGTTATTTATAGGAGATGAATCCCAACTCAAGGAAGAAGCTCAAACTAATTATAAAAGGATATTAGATAATGCAAAAATACAGATTCTATACGATTATGGAGAGATAGATTTTGATTACTATGACATTATTGTAGACGCCATACTCGGCACAGGCATTCAAGGAACGATTAACGAGCCAATAAAGTCTATAATCCATAGTATAAATAACTCAAAAGCATTTAAGTTGGCAGTTGACATTCCATCTGGCCTTAATCCAGATACAGGAGCGATTGAGGACATTGCAATCAATGCTGATTTGATCGCAACCTTTCACGACTTAAAGCCAGGATTAGAAAAATATAAAAGCAAAACCATCATTGCTGATATTGGCATAAAGGTGAACTAAAATGGAATTCATAGAAGTCATTAAAAAAAGAAGAAGCACTAGGAAGTATAAGGCCAAAGAAGTAAAAAACGAATTAATTGAAAAAATAATAGATGCGGCAAGGTTAGCTCCAACTGGAATGAATAGCCAGCCATGGAAATTTGTTGTAGTCAGGGATAAAAAGAATCTAAAAAAGATTAGTCAATTATACACAAGCGCAAGGGAAAAATTAAAGATATATCCTCAGGACACAAGTTTTGTTGAAAATATTGCGCTTATTGTTGTTTGCTCAAGCAAAGAATTTACGTGGGCAAGAAGCGATTGTTTTTTAGCAATAGAAAACCTTATTTTAGCAGCAACTAACGAAGCTCTTGGCTCGCTTTGCTTAGGCGCTTTAATGGCTGAGCAGGAAGAATTGAGAAAGATGCTCAAAATTCCAGATAACTACGAGATAATCCTTCCAGTTGTTGTTGGCTATCCAGATGAGCAGCCAAAGATGCCTCAAAAAAAGGAGCTAAAAGATATACTTAGCTATGAGCAATTTTGAAATGAAATTCGTATCAAAAAAGGACATTGTTATTCCAAAAAGAAGCGCAGCAAGCCATAAAGGCGATAACGGCAAGGTTTTAGTAATAGGCGGCTCTAAAGAGTATACGGGAGCAGTTGCATTGGCTGGACTAGCAGCACTAAGAAGCGGTGTTGACTGGGTAACAATAGCCGCTCCTGAAAAGGTTGGCTGGGCAATAAACGCTTTAAGCCCTGATCTGGTTGTCAAGAAATACAAAGGGGATGATTTCTGCGCTTCAAGAGCAAAAGACATCCTAAAATTAGAAAATGATTTTGACGCAGTCCTTATAGGCAATGGCATCGGGATGCATGCAAAATCATTTGTGAAAAAATATGTAAAAGAAACAAAAAAACCATTAGTTATAGATGCAGACGCATTAAAAGCCATAAGATTGCAGGATGTCAAAAATTCAATTCTAACGCCGCATAAAGTGGAATTTGAAATCTTATTGAAAAATTCAAGATTAAACAAAAACAGCTACAAAAAATTTTTAAAAAACAATATAATCCTGTTAAAAGGAAAAATTGACGAGATAATATCAAAAGACAAAACCTTCTACAATAAAACAGGCAATGCAGGAATGACAAAAGCAGGGACAGGAGATGTTTTAGCTGGATTGTGTGTCGGTTTCTTAGGCCAAGGATTATCATTACAGCAATCAGCAATAAACGCAGCCTATTTCAATGGATTGGCAGGAGACATTTTATTAAAAAAGAAGAAAGGGTTTACTTACCTAGCTAGTGATTTGGTTGAAGAGATAAGGAGGATAAGAAAAAATAATGATATTATGGATTTTGCTGGTGCATGGAAAGACATGCCTGAGAAAGATTTTAAGGATATAGGGGGTAACATAAGGATTCTTAGAGAAAGATCAACAAAAGAATTAAAGAAAAGGGTACGATGGGTTTAACCAAGAACAAAAAACACTTTTCCCGTATTAAAGATATAAATATAATCAGCTATTAAACAAGATTATTTAACCCACTTAATCACATTCGCTTCATCTTTCCTGGGCATTGGAGCAGAAGGGAACTTCTCAGGATAGCCAAATATTAAAGTTGCCATTAGCTTATGCTTGTTTGGAACACCTAGCTCAGATCTTGTTTTCCTGCTTCTGCTCAAGACAACATCAGCAAACCCGACCCAGCAGCTTCCTATTCCGAGAGAATAAGCTTCCAGCATCATATTTTGAGCAGCTAAAGCGCAATCCTGAGCATGAAACCTTCCCTTTTTAGAGTATATCAGCACTAAACATGGCGCATCATAAAAGAATAGATCCTTATCAGTAAACACTCTTTTTTCTGCAGCATTTATTGTCTGTTTCAGCCTCTTGCTAAAGAAAGAAGCAAAAGCGCCTAGCTTGACCTTATTCTTAAACCAAGCCTTGATTAAATCACTTAGCTCCCTAATCACCTTTTTATCTGTAACAACAATAAATCTCCATGGCTGTGAATTATGCGAGCTTGGCGCATATCTTCCTGCCTCAATTATTTGCTTGACTACCTTTTCTGGAACAGCCTTCTCCCTATATTTTCTTATGCTCCTCCTGTGTTTTATAGCATCCATTACTTCCATTTGGATCAGTCAATTATAGAAAACATTAAAAAGCTTTTCATTTTAATAGTGATAATGCACCCAAATTATTTTGAAGGCATTTTGCAGTTAAGAAATTCCAATAAGGAAGTTGTTGATTTTATTAAAAGTGAAACCGCAAAAAAAGGCCAAAAAATTGCAAAAGAAGAAAAAGTTCCAAATGGCATTGATTTCTATTTTGTATCAAGAAATTTCCTCAGGAAGATTGGCTACGCATTACAGCACAGTTTCTGTGGCGAATTGCTTTTTAGCGCCAGATTGCATACAAGGAACAGGCAGACAAGCAAGGATGTCCATAGGTTGTATGTCCTATTTAGGGTCTCAACATTCCGAAAAGGCGACTCAATAAGCTATAAAGGAGAAAAAATAAAGATAATCGCTATCGGAAAAAAGATCCTTGCAAAAAAAGAGGACGGAAAAAAGATAACCTTAAGGCATTGCGAGATAAATCAAGGGCATTTATAATCCTGGATTATCTTTTTCAGCAGCTCATAGCTGGATATTCTTTTGTCCAGCTCTTTTTTGTTGACTAAAGCGAAATTCTCTTCTTCTTTTATGTCTAATTCGCTGCTTTTGACAACTAAAAAAGGGATATCTGCCTTATTGTTTTTGTAGATTATTGTGGTTACCTTGTTTTTTAATTGGCTGATTGTCTTTTCACTGAAAACTGAGATATCATTGACTAAAAGTATATCCCCTCTTTGGATGTTCAATAGAGGATTTTTAAGCTCAAACTCGCTATAGCCAAGGTTATCCAGCTTCTTGACAAGATAATTCTCCCCTTGATTCGCTAAAAAATATGACAATAAGACTATTCTGTCTTTTAATATCCTGATCAGCTCATCCTTTAGCTTCATATGGCTATCATAAGTTTGTATCCTTCTTTCTTTAAATTCCAGTTTTTCCTCAGACTTTTTATCTGCCTTATTGGTTACGCCAAGAATGAACCTTTTTTCTTCCTTTAATCTCTCTATCTCGCCTTTCAGTTTTTCATTATATCCCCTTAATAAGGAAAAATCTCTCCTAAGGCTTTTTAGCTTGTCATATATCCTTAAGAAATCCTCTTCAGAGTATTGTTTTTGCTCGATTATCCTTTTAACTGCTTTCTCTTCTTCAGGCTCTTCCAGAAGGTCAGCAGCTTCCTGGATAGCAATGCCTTTTAAGACCACAAGAGATGTTATTTTATCAGCCAGCTCTTCCTTTCCGTGAGTTTTAACAAACTTATCGATCTTTTTAAGCAAAGGAGCATATTCTCTAAAGGCAAATAAAGCTGAAGCTAATGAATCTCTTTCATGATCATTGCTAAATTTAAGCCCCCTGGTCAAAAGATTCTTCTCCATAACCTTCATATCTGTCTTGGGGCTTACAAGTTTAGCGCCTAATTTTGTAGCAAACCTGTCAACCAACGAAGGGCTGTTCATCTTATCAACACCCACAAGCAAAACCCTTCCAAGAGAATGTATTTCAGAGATCAATGAATTGATGTCTAACTGCTTAGAAGACTTTACCTTAATAACCTCCCCATTAATACTAAGGACAGCATAACCAGCAGTAATTCCTGGATCAATGCCCACAACAAGCAAAGGTTTTTGTTGCATCAGATAACAAAGAATAGTTTATTATTTAAATGTTTATTTGTTTTTTAACAAAAAAGAAAGTATAAGAAATAAATGTTCTTATCCAGCCCTCTCAATTCTTTCCACTCTGCAGCCCAGATCCTCAAACGCTTTTGCAACAGTGCGATATTCCCTAGGCTGCGTTATTGCAAAACGTGGAGCATGAAAGTACTGATGATCCAAATAGATTTCAATCATATGCCTTAATTCATGTTTTCTTGGTTCTCCAGCTATACATGGATCACCTATTAGAACGGAAATAGCTAATGGCTCTTCCCCTACTAAGTTAGTATGATATTTAAATCTAGTAATATCATGATGACGAAAATCGTGACCCAATACCTCCCAATGAATAAGGTAGTGTTTCATGTTACCTGCGTGTAACCCTTCCTCTTCCAAAGCAGCTCTTACTTCTTTGGGTGAGATCCCTCCAGTTACACTGTTCACATAATGTTGAATTTCTCTTGGCGTAGCAATTCTTACAAGTTTACTCATTTTAATTCCCTCCAAAAATCTCCAGAATTCACTGGAGTGATTTTGCACCATTTTATCTATCTAACGGGAGTGACATTTTATTTATAAAGATTTGCATTCCATGTTACTCAAAAATGTTAAGCGAAAAATTTATAAGTAGCAACTACTTTCCAGCTTGATATGTATGATTACTTCGAGATTTTGGCATATATAGCCAGAAAAGGGGGGATGTTTAGCAGTATATTCAGCTCAACAGCAACAATAGCAGCTGATATTAAGATATCACAGCAAAGCGCCAGCAGAAAGCTTAGGGATATGGAATCCAAAGGCCTGATAAAAAGAGAGGTTAGGCCAGACGGCATCTCAATCGCTATTGCAGAAAAAGGAAGGGATTTTTTAAAGCAAAATTTTGATGTGTTAAAGAGAATATTCACAAGCAAAGAAAGCGTATCAGGCACAGTAAAAGGAGGCATTGGAGAAGGCGCATACTATGTGGGCTTGGCTGGCTACCAAAGCCAATTCGAAAAAAAGCTTGGATTCAAGGCTTTTAACGGAACTTTAAATCTGCAGATTAAGAGAAGTGATGTTGATGAGTTTTTAAGCAATTTGCAGGATATCAAGATTGAAGGGTTTAGCACAAAGCAAAGAACCTTTGGCTCATTAAAATGTTATAAAATCAGGATCAATAATGCTGTTGGAGCAGTAGTCATGCCAGAGAGGGCAAGGCATAGTGAAGATATAATTGAAATTATTGCTCCTGTTAAGCTAAGAGATAAATTAAGATTAAAAGACAATAGCAAAGTAACAATAACAAAATAAGGGGGTTGGTTGATTATAATGAAGATTGGAATTGCTGATACAATGTTCGCTAGAGTAGATATGTTCAAGATAGCTAAAAAAGCATTGGAAGACAGTATGGAATCATATAGGATTGAAAGGTACACTGTTCCAGGTGTAAAAGACCTGCCAGTTGCCTGCAAAAAACTATTTGAAGAAAACAATTGCGATATCTGCCTTGCTTTGGGCATGCCCGGAGATAAAGAAATTGATAAGATTTGCGCTCATGAAGCTTCACAAGGCCTGATAAAAACACAGCTTTTGACAAATAAGCACATAATTGAAGTTTTTGTCCATTTAGGCGAGGCAAAGAGTGAAAAAGAGCTGTATGATATTACATTTAACAGAGCTTATGATCATACAAGCAACGCAATCGCCTTGTTTAAAGGCAAAACAAAACTGTCAAAAAATGCAGGAGAAGGAATCAGGCAGGGAAAAGATAATGTTGGAGGGATAAGATGACAAACGAAAAGATTGGATTTGTAGTTTCAGACTACAATGCAGACATAACTCATATGATGAGTAAGATTGCCCAGGAGCATACAGAATTCTTAGGAGCAAAAGTAGCTAGATTAATAAGGGTGCCAGGAGCATTTGACATGCCTTTAGCTGTAAGCAGCATGGTAAAAAGCAGGGATATTGATGCTGTAGTATGCTTAGGAGCTGTAATTGAAGGCGACACAGAGCATGACCAGATTGTTGCTCAAAATGCAGCCAGAAAACTAGCAGACTTGTCAGTAGAGTCAGGAAAGCCAGTAAGTTTAGGAATTTCAGGGCCAGGAATGACAAGAGCTGACGGCGTCAAAAGAATAGACGGCTATGCAAAAAGATCTGTTGAAACTGCAGTAAAGATGATCAGAAGGCTAAAATAGCAACTTTTTTATATCTATTATCCCCAGTCATCAATATATGAAGGTTTCAAAAGTTCAGAAATATATACTCTACGCTTTAGGCAAATGGTTTGAGGAAGCGAATGATAAGATTAAAGACAAGCGATTAGCTGTTTCTATAAGTAAGGTTTCGTTTATCGATTTGGTAAAAAAAGCAGAGATAGCGAAAAAACAAGAGCGGGCATTATACAGAAATCTAGAGATATTAGAAAAAAAGAGATTAATCACTTATGATAACAAAGAGGTGGAATTGACAAGAAGAGGAGAGAGATTGTTTAAGGAGATTGAAAAAGAAGTTCTGCCTTATTTCAACCTGATAAGAAAATTAAAGGAAAAAGATCCCATCAGCTACACAAAAAAATTGCAGACAGTGTTCAAGTGATTCTTCTTGGGATAAATTTATAAATAAAAGCCACTTTCAACTGCACAGGTGATTTAAAATGAAAAAAACAGTTATTGGAATTTTTGTATTATCGTTATTTTTGTTAAGCCTTGCTGCAACAGCAAGCGCAGAGAATAGGGCTGATAAGCCTGTAGATGCTGCGAAAATACAGCAGAAAATACAGGAAAGGGCTCAGAAGATAAACGATTCAGATATTACAAAATTCAACGCAAACCTTGAATTCAAGGCAAGAGCCTTAACCAAGATTAAAGTGGAGAAGGCAAGATCAAATTTCTTAAAAGCAAAAGAGAATTTTTTGGCTGCAAGATTAAAATATCAGGCAACGCAGCAGAAATTCTCTGAAATAAAAGATAAGGTAAAAGAATGCCAAAGCAGTGAGAATTCTACATGCAATCAATATAAGGATGAAATAAAAGAAAAAGCAAAGGAGCATTTAATTAATTCGGCAGATGCTATTTTGGAGCATTTAAACAAATTAAAATCAAGAGTAGAGGAAAATGAAGACTTGACTGAAGAAGAAGCAAACGAGATTCTTGCCAAAATTGAAGAGCAGATAGCCTCAGTTGAGCAGGCAAAAGCCGTAATTGAAACCTCTAATTCAAAAGAAGAGATAAAAGAAGCTGTAAAGACGCTAAAAGAAGCTTGGCTTAAAATAAAGGATAGTGCAAAGATACATTCAGGCCAGATTGTAAATGCCAGAATCGGCGGAATAATAGTTAAATCTGAGCAGCTAACAACAAAACTGCAAAAGATCATTGAGAGGATGGAAGCTGATGGAAAAAACACCACTGCTATAAGCCCCCTGATCGACGAATTCAATAGTTTGATTGGCGACGCAAAAACTAGCTACAATGCTGCTATTGCAAAATTCAATGAAGCAAAGCAGTCTGATCCAGTTAACACAGAGTTTATTAGAGAAGCCCAATCCAGCATGAAAGCCGCGCATAAATCATTACAGGATGCTCAGAAGAAATTAAGGGACATTGTTTTAGCGATAAAACAAGCTAATGGCAATAAAGAGCTGGAAGATGAGGAAACAGCAGAAGGGATAGGCAAGCAAGAAGAGAGCGATGAAGGAACTGCTGAGGAAGAAGATGAAGATGAAACAAGTGACGAAGGGGCTGGAGAAAACGAAGGAACAGGCGAGCAAGAAGGAATTGGAGAAGACCAAGAAGATGATGATCTTCCGACAAACAAAACAGAAGAAGACGAAGAAAACACCCAAGCGCAAGGTGGAGATGAAATAACAGAACAAGGTGAATCAATATGAAAAAAGCAATCGCAATAATCCTTATTTTGGCTGTGCTGTTAGTATCGTGCAAGGAGACAAAGCCTGAACAAAAACCAGAAGCAGCAACGCCTGCTGCTCAAGTAACTCCTGATACGCCATTAACAGAAGATGTTGAATCAGGGATTGAGGGTATTGACACGATTAATGCAGATTTAGATTCTAGTGATTTAGAAAACTTGGACAAAGAATTAGATGACATTAATTGGTAATTATTATATAGTTGTTCTTTTTCTTTTATTTTCATGATATATTTAGATGGCAATTATCTTGAGGGCGGAGGCCAAATCGCAAGGACAGCTCTAGCTTTATCCACATTAACTAAACAGCCATTTGAAGTGAAAGATATAAGGAAAGGAAGAAAACAGCCTGGATTGAAAAACCAGCACTTATACTGCATAAAAGCCTTGCAGGAGCTTTGTAATGCGGATGTTGAAGGAGCAGAGCTTGGCTCTGACCATCTTAAGTTTACTCCAAAGGACATTAAAGCCAAAGACCTAACTATTGATATTGGAACAGCTGGCTCAATCACTTTATTATTGCAATCATTACTATTGCCTTGCTTCTTTTTAGATAAAAAGATCAAGCTAAATATTAAAGGTGGCAGTGATACCCAATGGAGCATGCCTTGGGATTATTTTACAAGCATACTTCTTCCTATAATAAAAAAATATGCAAATATTGATGCCAAGCTGATAAACCGCGGCTATTATCCAAAAGGCCAGGGAGAGGTTGAAATCAAAATAAATCCGGCCTACAGGATGAACAATTTCAATGATTTTGATGGATTATCAGGATATTTAAGAAAAGAAAATAAGAAGATTGAATTGACTGAACAAGGAAGTCTAGTTAAGATTAACGGAATATCGCACGCTTCAAAATTCCTTGAAAAAGCAGAAGTCGCAGAAAGGCAGGCAAGATCTGCGAAACTTATTCTGAATAGATTAAATTGCCCAGTCAACATCCAGGCAGAATACAACAACGCTGCTTGCCCAGGCTCAGGAATCACTTTATGGGCAGCATTTTCTTCAGGAGCAGCAATAGGAGCAGACAGTCTTGGCGAATTAGGAAAAAAAGCAGAATTAGTTGGCCAGGAAGCTGCCAATAGCCTGATAAAAGAGATAAATCAAAAAGCGCCGGTTGACAATCATCTGGCAGATAACCTTGTTCCCTGGCTTGCATTGTTTGGTGGAAAGATAAAAACAACTGAAATAACTAACCATACATTAACAAATATCTATGTTGTTGAGAAGTTTTTAGGAAATATATTTGAGATCAATAAAAAAGAAAGCGTAATAAATATTATTTAGGCAAAGAATCTATGCATCTCTGGTCGCATTCAAGCTGCCTTTTATTCTCATAATCTATATTTAATGGCAAAACAAAATCCTTAGCAGTTGATATGACAATATTCAATTCCACATCTTTTACTTTAGGGTTCCCTCTTAGATGGTAATTTACGATACATTCCAGCCTCTTAAGGTCAGTAGCCATAAAGAGCAGGCAGAGATTATGCCTTCCAGACGTGATTAACGCATTAATAAAAAAAGGGCAGTCCTTAAACTCGCTGATCATTGCTGCTGTGTCTGTCGCATTCACATCCACTTTAGCTAAACTCAGATCTACCACCCTAAAATTCACTCCATTAACATTATATAAAATCCCTTTCTCCTGGAGCTTTCTTATTCTTGCGCCGACAGAAGGCTGAGACAGCTTTATTTTTCTGGCAATTTCCTCTTGCGAGACATTTGGATTTTTTTGCACCAATGAGAGGATAGTTGTGTCTCTATCATCCAGCCCAAGCTTTTCATTAAAATGGATTTTTTTCTTGAATTCATCCAATTTTTGGAACGCGCTTTTAGGCATTTCATACCTCCACATTAAAGAATAGCCTTACCAACAAGCCGATGCCGAAAGATACAGCAGCCACGCTTAAGCTGACCAAAGCCATCTCCCAAAATCTTTTTTTAAATGAAAAATCCTTTGCAACTGAGATATAGAATGTAAATACAAGTATCACTATAATCGCATTTAATAGCGTGATGAACAAAGCGAAATAAACGTTCTTAAAAATTAGATATGGGGATATCAGAAACATTACTGTCAACACATAAGCAAAAGTAGTGTATATAGAGGCCTTTAATGGGTTTTTCTGGCCCCCTTCCGATTGGGTTGACAGGTATTCTGATGCGCCCATAGATAAAGAAGCAGCAATCCCTGTTATAAGCCCAGTAATTGCCACAAGCTTTGTCTGCTGCAAAGCCAATGAAAATCCAGCAAGCGCTCCGGTTAATTCAACCAAAGCATCATTCAGTCCGAGAACAATAGAGCTGACATATTTTAAGCGTTCCTCGTCAATCATATCAATCAATTTTTTCTCGTGCTCCTTTTCCTCCTGCGCAATATTTTTTGCATCAGCTGTGCCGATAGTGGCATATGATATCTGGGCTTTTTTTTCTCCATTTTCCATAAGCTTGACACCAAAGGTCAAGCCAAGAAGTTTAGAGATGATGTAATATTTCCAGATTTTCAGCCTATTCGGCTTTATTTCTTTTTTTGTATGCCTCTTCAATATATTATAGTGTTTTAACTCGTCATTCGCTATTTTTCCTAGTATTTTTTTGTTATGCTTTTCTTTTGTAGAAAGAGATAGTTTATTGTAGATATAGTGCTCTGTGATCTCATTCCTCTGCGCTTGTAAAATTCTTTTTATTGCCTTCATGCGGATTTGATCGCCTTATTTCATTTATAGCAAAGGACACTAATAATCGTAAGTCCATATAATCTATTTGTCCTTTGCTTACATAGAAATGCTTAAGCATTTCTTGTACTAAAAATTGCAAATCAATTTTTATGTATTAGGAAAAGGCATTACTATATTATTTATTATATACAAAAATTAATGTCTTTTCCTATAGTTTAATCAATAAATGATTAGTGTTTATATATTTTTCCTTTTATTTATAATGATTTTACCATTTTTTCTTATATTCAAAAGTAATTAAGTTTATATATATTCTTGATTCAGAATTAGCTATGAAAAAAATAACGATTACGACAAAAAAAGAAAACATCTCAAAAGACATGCTGATAGGAGAAGTTGTAAAGAAATACCCTGAGTCAATAGGGATAATGCTGGAACATGGCTTGCACTGCGTTGGCTGCCATGTCGCAACCTGGGAAACCATTGAGCAAGGAGCAATTGGCCATGGTATTGATGTAAACAAGCTTGTTAGAGATATTAATGAAAAGATAAAGGTGGTTTGAAACATCAGAAATCGCCACTCGCAATCTCCCAACTTCAGTTCGGAGAGTAAGAGGGCGATTTCTGACTGTGCTCAAGAACACGCCCCCACTTTAGTGGGGCGGTTCTTGACATGAAACAAAACATTGTATGCCAAAAAGGAAAATGCTTTGAGACAGAAACAATAGAATCAGAGTTTGATAGTTTGTTTGACACAACCAACATTGTACAGCAAATACAAAAAGATCTGCTAATCAATCAGATTAGGTGAATAGCAAGGTTTAGGACCCTCTTTCCTCCCCCGGCTATTTACTTAATCTTAATATGATACAAACAGTGCGGAGGTGATTGCTATGTGTGGCGATGGATGTTGTTAAAAGAACAAAATAAGATTAAATGTTTTTATTTATTTTATCTTTTATAATTAGGTGTTGTTATGCACAAAAAATTGCTTGAGCTTGCTGAACCCTATCTAGAAAAAAATGAGTTGGGTGTGGGCCATACAATAAGAGTATTGGATATAGCAAAAAAAAATTACCACCGATATAGGCTAAGCAAGTTCAATAGGGAGATTGTATTCTCACTGATTGTTTTGCATGACGTTGGTGGCTCATCAATAAGAGCGCAATACCAAAAAGGGCCTGTTATAGCTAAGAGACTGCTGGAAAGGCTAAAATGCCCTGCTCTTGACATTAGCATCATCTGTATGATCATAACAAAACATCATGAACGGTTGGAGAATCCAGATGATTTATTCAAGATACTCTATGACTCAGACCGCTTAGCTATGTTCTCAGGTGAAGAATTTATATATTATAATGCAAATCCCGGATTCAGATGGAAAGATATAATCACTAGTTTTTATGATGCAGATGTGAGAAATTCAGCAAAGAAGTTGCTAAACAAGAGGATGAATGAAAATGGCAAAAAGAAAGATAATAAAAATCAATGAGAAAAAGTGCAACGGCTGCGGGCTTTGCATCCCAAACTGCCCTGAAGGAGCATTGAAAGTGATAGATGGCAAAGCGAGATTGATAAGTGACCTATTTTGTGACGGGCTTGGTGCATGTATTGGCCATTGCCCACAAGGAGCAATTATAATAGAAGAGAGGGAAGCAAAGCCTTACGATGAAAAGAAGGTTATGGAAAACATTGTAAAACAAGGAAAAAATACCATAAAAGCCCACCTATCTCATCTAAAAGATCATGGCGAAACAGGGTATTACAATCAGGCTATCGATTTTTTAAAAGAAAAGAATACCAAGATTCCTGATTTAGTTGAAGATTGTTCGCATACAGGCGGATGCCCTGGCGCTACCCTAAGGGATTTAAGGAAAGAATCCCCCAAGCAAACCGCTAAATCTGTTTCAGAGCAGGAATCAGAGCTTAGGCAATGGCCTGTCCAGCTTAATTTATTGCCCCCATCAGCTCCATTTTTCAGGAATGCTGACCTGCTTATTGCGGCAGATTGCGTTCCTTTCGCAAATCCCAACTTCCACAACAGAATGTTGAAGGGAAAGGCTGTTGCAATAGGCTGCCCTAAACTCGACGATATAGAAGGGTACAAAGAAAAGATTAAATCAATAATAGAGATGAACGACTTAAACACTATCACAGTTGCGATAATGGAAGTTCCCTGTTGTTATGGTATGTATAACGCTGTTGAACAAGCTTTAGGCGAATCCGGAAAAAGGATTACTTTAAAAAAAGCTGTTGTCGGGATAGATGGATCTATAAAAGAATAAATAGGAAAAGAGGTGCGCAAAATGAGAAGCATATCCACTATTACTGGGCTTATGGTCAAAGACCATGAACGCTTAGCTGAAATATTCAATGATGTCAAAAACTCAAAAGACAGAGACTCGAAAAACTCCAAAGCATTGTTCAACAAATTAGACAATGGGCTAAGAGATCATTTCAGTACAGAAGAGAAAATAATAAATTTGGCATTTAAAAAAAGGAATGACCATTTGCCAATTGCTGAATCACTGAAATTAGACCACAGAAGAATGATTGGTATTTTAGATAATATCTCTGTTTCAATAAGAAATGGCGCGGCAATAGATGCATCTGAACTCTATTTAGTGCTAAGGCATCACAAAAATGTTGAAGAGCGCTTGTTTTACCCTGAATTGGATGAAAAGCTTTCAGAGAAAGAGAAACAAAGGATATTTGACAATATAAGAAAGTAAGGAGGTAAAAAATGGCAGATGTAACAGTATACTCAACACCAACATGCCCTTGGTGCGATAAGGCAAAGGATTACTTGGCAAAGAAGGGAGTCAAATTCAAGAGTATTGATGTATCGTCAGACAATATTGGAAGAGATGAGATGGTAGAGAAATCAGGGCAGTTAGGAGTTCCTGTACTTGATATAGATGGCAATATAATTGTTGGATTTGATAAGGTTGCCATAGATGATGCATTAGAGGCATAACAACCCCTCCTAAATAAGACATTATATAGATAAGGTGATTAGATTTGATAGTATGATTGTCTGGATAAGTTTGATTGGGGTTTAAACTAATGCAGAAACGCGCTTAAGGATTATGATATCAAAAGATGTCGAATCGATCAACGGACTGATAGAAAAATTAAGGCTAGGCAAAATAGAGGGAATTATAGAAATTGTGGTCAATAACAAAGGAAATGTCCACACAATAAATCTTAAGAAACAGAAAGAAAAGAAGCAAACATCCAAGACAAAAAGAATTGAGCTAGAAGAGCCTGATTTGTCGCATGCAGACCTTTCAGGAATGGACATAAAAGGCAGCTTCTACGGCTTTGATTTGCATGAAGTAAACTTTTCATATTCAAGAATTGAAAATAGCGATCTTTCGCAGGCTAACCTTGCTAATGCAAATTTTTATAAAGCTATTATATCCCAGACCGATATGAAAAATGCCTATGGAATCAATCCACAAGGCGCATATTTAACCGGCTCAGTTGATCTTTATGATGTAAATCCTGAGCCCTCAGCAATAACAAATCCTTATGGTGACGGGATTCCTCATGAAGCCGACCATTATGATGAGGACGAATATGCAGAGCATCCGGTTGAGATGTCTAGATTAAGCATGCAGATGCTGGAGGCCATAGGCCAGAGAAAAAGAAAGTATTAAATGTATGGTTATATCGCTAAGATTAGGTGAAGGTGATTATCTATGGAATTAAAAGAAGCGTTGAATAAAGCTCTTGACTTTGAGCAAAAAGGCCATGATATTTATGAGGAGATTGCAAAAAAAACAAAAAACCAGATTGTAGCAGAGACATTTAGTTATTTAGCTGATCAAGAGCTTTCCCATATCCAGGGAATCAAGGATTATTTGGAAAATAACCAAATAGAATTAGGAGGAGAAGCTCCTAGCCACACAAAAGAATTCTTCACAATGACTGTCAAGGAATTCAGAAAAAAGACTGCTCTTAGCAAAGATGATATAAAAGCGCATGAAACTGCCCTTGAGCTGGAAAAAAGCTCTTATGAATTTTATAAAAAACAAAACATCAGTACAAAAGATGAAGAATTGAAAAAATTTTTCAGTGTTTTGATGGACCAGGAAAATGCCCATTACGAGTTAATCCAGAAAGCCTACGAATTTATAAAAAACCCCACTGCATTTTACACAGAAGAGGAAGGCTGGATGGCTGACGGAGGATAAAATGGACTACTCTTCACAAAGCTATTCTTCAAATAGCGATTATAATAATCAAGTTAGGTATGAAACCAGCAAAACAAAGAGGTGCTTAACCTGCACTGGATGCGGAGGATGTAATTATGGATGGAATTAGATGGAATAATTGGAGAATAAATATGGCTTTTTTTCTAGCTGCCTTAATATTGTTAGTTGGCTGTGCAAAGCAAG